>JAAOXU010000019.1 GCA_018220935.1 Candidatus Altarchaeota archaeon
CTCGCGTCGTCTGCAACATGATGACTTGCCATCATAATTGACATTTTTCTGATCTTTTTTTCACTGAGGCATCCGCCACCGCCGCCTTGTCCGCCGCATCCGCAGCCGCCATGACCGTGACCATGACCAGATTCTTTTCCGTGTTCCATCCTCATTTAACACTGTTTAGTTTATAAAGAATAAGTCTGAATCACTTAGAATAGCTTTTGGTCAAGGTTTTGCGCGAAGCGGAAAAACCAGTCCCGACGGGTCGGGAGCTTGAATGGGCCTGGTGGGATTTGAACCCACGATTTACAGCTTAGAAGGCTGTCGCCCTATCCAGGCTAGGCTACAGGCCCATATTTAGGATAGACAAAATGGTTTTTATAACAACTGTGTTTAGTTTAATTGTGAAGGGAGCAACTAGTACCATCCATTATGTACCTATTTTGGCAATAACTGCAATTTCAGGAATATTAATGATGATGTTAAGTTCAAAATTAGGCGCTCTAATAGCCAACCCTGAAGTATTTTTAGAACCAGCAATTGCAGCTGCTGCAAGAGATATTGCACTTGTTTGTGATGGTAAATTATCTAAAAAAACACTAGGACCACCACCGCCAGGGGCCTATTATTTAGTCATGAATTGTAAAGAGCGGCAAGAATCAAAGGCAGTTAGTGATGTTATACTAGCCTCGCAACTATATGGTGCTGCGTCAAGTATACGATCCGGGGTAAAAAGTTTCAGAAAAGGTGCAGATGAAATTGTACGTGTTGGAGATGATTTGTCAAAAGTAGCAAGGACTAGAGGTGCAATTACAAAAACAAGTAAAAATACTATTGAAGTCACTGATGACGCCTCTAAATCATTCTCAAAACTTGGCAAACGTGGTGAAGATGCACTAGATTCAACATCAGCTGCAAGAAAGCGTACAGAAGAATCCGCAGAAATGACACAAAATGCAAAATCGGCCTCAGCAAACGCAGCAACAAAGGAAGACCAAGCACGTAAGAGTGCACAAGAGTTACAAAAGCTAGATGATATGCCAAGAACGAATGGTAAAGTAGTAATTGATTGTAGTGAAAATAAGGCTTTGTGTGACGCAATAAATTATGGACATATTCAATTTAATTCAGCAGGGGAAGCCATAAAAAATGCGGCAAGATCTTTTTCGGATGCTGCAGATGTTGGTGACGGCATAGCAGACGCCAAAGCAGCCTCAAGAAAAAGTGTTCAAAATAAAGTTATAACAAAAAAGAGTGCTACCACCAGAGAAGTAATTTTAGATACGAGGGGTAGTTTTATGCGACAAGTTGTAGGTAAATCATCATATGCAATCTCAGCGACAAGACTACATCTTTTTGCAAATGCACTAAAGAAGTTTAGAAGAAGCGCAGCACCCAGAATAAATAATATGATAAGCTACCCTGGTTTTATGGATATTAATGTCGCATTTCTTGATGAACACAGTGAATTTTACGATCTTTTATTAGGAAATTTTGTGGGGATAAAATACACACCGGTCATGGTAAATATTGTGAATTTTACAACGGATGAGGAGCGTGATGAACTAGTGGAAATTTATGGTGAATCTATGAATGCGACTGGTGCTGCAACCCAATTAGCTTTTGCAATAAAAGATAATGTTGGTAGTTCACTAACCACTTTTGGATATTATGAAACTTTGAGTTACATAGAAGGTTCAAGTGCAGATACTGTGATTTTAGCTAATAGAAATACCAATATTGATCCAACTTTTTATGTTATGGCTTCAACTGAGTTTGGAATGAAAGTTGGTCCAAAGTGTGAAAGTGAAAGTTGTGTGAACTATGTGGTTGAAGTTATTAATACGTCATTTGAAATTGTTTTAGGTGAAAAGACTCCTGAAGATTTAGATTCTATGATTTTGTCATATAGCGAGAGTGATATTTTAGAAGAAAACGCTGTATTCAGCAGTGTGATTGATTATGTTAACCAGTTAAACCGCTTAGTAGAGCCAGTATCTGAAGAATTAACACGAGTACAACTAGGCACTGCTGATTGGCTAAAAGAAAACTGTAATACATATACATTAACCTATGGTACTGGACCAATTGAAGTAACGACTTGTGGGATGGTAATTGATTGTATGCCTGGTAACTTTTGTTATATTGGACTCCCCGTAATTAATGCAGATCCATGGATACCCTATGTTCCAGTGGGCATACTCGACGAACAAAATGTTCAAGCAATCTCAAAACTCATTGGATTAAACTATGATTCATCTCAAAGAATTGTCAGCCCAGGTGCGTTTAGTGGTTGTGGTGGTACCTTCATACTTTCAGGCCTTAATCCAGTTGATGTTGCAGGTGCACTTGGAGTTAATTTTGATGTTCCTGAAGAAAACAAAGCATATATTTGTGCCATGACATCGTTTGCTCAGAGGTGTAGAATCGTGAGTTGTGATAAGCGTGTAGTTGCGGAGCCAGATAACTTTGTACCTACACCCATAATTGAAGACAGAGAAAATGAAATATTTATAGGGGGGAATTTTGCATCATGGTAAAACAAGTTATTATTGTCAGAAATGACCTTAAGATGGGAAAAGGTAAGATTGCAGCTCAAGCATGTCATGCCAGTCTTGGTGTTTATAAAAAAGTAAAAAAACAAGACAAAAAACTCATTGGAGTTTGGGAGACTTTTGGGGAGAAAAAGGTAGTTTTATCTGCTAACTTAGAAGAATTAATGGAATTTAAGAAATGGGCTGACGGAGCTAAAATACCTAGTTATATGGTAAAGGATGCAGGTCATACACAGCTTAAACCGGGTACCATTACAGCACTAGGTATTGGACCTGATAGTGATGAAAAATTAGAACCAACTGAAAGACTAAAACTTCTCTGATAATATTCTTTTAATTAAGGTGCGAGTGTTTTCAAAAAGATCCATTTTTTTCAATTCTTTAATTGACGCCCATCTATGATCGTGTATTTCGTTATCTAGGGTGGGTTCAAAGTGTTTAACTTTTAGTACATAAATTAAGTCAATATGGTTGTGATCTTTTAGATCTTCAATTAAAGTATAATCTGGACTCTTAATTAAAGTCGTATTATCTAAAGTTTCTTCCCTAAACTTTAATCCCATACCAATTTCTTCTAATACCTCTCTTGAGGCACCTTCAGTAGGGAGTTCATTTTTTTCTAAGTGACCACCAGGAGGCAGCCAGACCCCTAATTTAGGGTGTTTAATTAAAAGAATTTCTTTATCTTTATTAAACATGTATACAGTTACTGCGAAATGTTTTTTTTCATACATTTTTACCATCGGTAACTCACTTCTTCTTCCTTCTCGTCACTACTCCAACCTTCAAGAGTAAGTTCTAACATTTTTTTTGCCACCTTAACTACAGAATCTAAGTCTTCAGTTGCTTCATGTATTGATCTTGATAATTCTGCTTCAGGAGTATCAGATGCGCTTGAAGCCATTGACGCCAACGACATCTTTTTACTTAAAGATGCACAAATTTTTAGAGACGTGACTAAATCAGTTCTCATTGATTTTACAAATTTAGCATCATTAGCTGACAACATATCTCCAGGCGTTAAGTGGTTAGCAATCCATTGAGCCACATTAATTGGGGTCTTTTTTGCCCATGAAAAAAGCGTTACAACACTTTTTAGATCATCTTCTTCAGGGTATCCAAATACCCCCACTAATTTTGAGAAGTTTGGTAAGTTTTTATTCGCCTTCATTAATCCTTCATAAGTATCCTTTAATTCTTTGAAACTAGACATTTAAGCCGAGAGCTTGGACATTTATAAGATTTTTAGGCAAGAAAGTAATTTGATGCTTCAGCACCCATGTCCTCGATTACTTGATCGGCGTACCCAATAGTTTTTGTATCGTTTAAATTAAACCAAGGAACGTAGGGAAGTCGTTTTGATTTGAGAAATCTTTGAATGTCTTTAGTTCCCTCTACCTTTAATTTTTTTGAGAGTTTGCGAGAAGTTGATATTTCTACAAAAGCCAACCCAACCATGGCGCCCTTATCATATGCCTCAGTCCCAAATTTGGAAGGATCTAGAGGATTATTATAGGAGTGACGCACACCACTCAACTGAATTGAGGGGTGTTTTTTGGAGTCTTCATTCATTAAAAATCCGTTACTCACTAAGTAATTGTAAGGTAGAAGATGGTCTGAAAAGGTGTAAAAAGCAGTAGCGTAACCATCTTTTGCCGCCCGTCTAAATGCTTTTTGTGAGGCTTTAACTATGCCCTTGTTTTGTGGGCCCACATCATCTAAGACAAAGGCAATCTCACACTCAAAGTCACACCCCAACCCATCAACAACATTTAGGACATAGGCTTCAACTTCTTTGTGACGATGACCCAAAGCATAGTAAATTTTTTCTACACCCATCATAGGTAGACCAAGCAAGGTATTTTTTGCAACGTTAAACTGTTCAGTATTAAGTGTGGGTTTAGGAGCAGTCCAAACTCCCCCTTTTTTTAACCGGCTTCCCTTGCCACCAGCCATCACAATTGCAGCCTTTTTAGTCATTTTAAAATGAAGTCATTTTGGATTAAAAAGTTTTGGAGTCACAGTTTTTGATTAAACTTTATTTTTGGTTGAGTTTTTCCCGACCCGTCAGTCCCGCGCACGGGACAAGGGACGGGTTTAAAAAAAGCTTATGTAGGGGAAGGGATTTGAACCCTCGAACCACTAAGGACAGGAATCTGAATCCTGCGCGTTTGACCATACTTCGCTACCCCTGCAACCTACAGGTTGCCTGCAACTTAACTAAATTTATTGGTTATTTTTAAGAGATGTCTACAGGGTTATTTTCTAAATATGCCTTAAAGAGTGAAGATGGAGAAATATCAAAGTACTTGAGGGGGAGAGTACTAACACCCGGATTATTTTCAAGTAGTAGTGAAGGGTGTAGCACATTACCCTTAGTAATATTTGCTAGAGTCATCATACACTTTGAAGTGCCACCAGAATAATAGACTTTTTCAAAATAATTAGGATCACCAAAAGTATCATTCACAACACTAAAGTCATACTCAGTTTCAATATCAGAGTAATCAGTTAGGCGTTTTAATTTATTCTCAGCTAGTTGAAGAAAGTCTTTTACAACTCTATCCGTTTTTTTATCAATTAAATCATCCAAGAAATCAACGGGATAAGTGTAATTGAAGGTATCATAGTCCACACAATTGTCTTTGTTAGAATTATAAAACTCATAATATTCGCTCCATAAGGTTAATGCCTCCTTAAAACCATCAATATCGCGATAATTTGTTTTATAGTATTGTGTTGCAAAGCGAATTTTTTTGTCTAGTCCCGGACCTCCATACAAATCAAAACGCGCAAACATCGCAATGTAAGTTGTGAGATATGTTGACTCATCACCATTAAGAAGATTTATCAAAGTATAAATTTCTGAAGGCTCCTCATACATAGCTCTTTTGCGTAAAGACATATCAAACCTTTGACTCCGTTTGCTTTGAGTGGCATTTAAAGCAGCTTGAAACTTTGAATCAAGAGAACCCTCCCCAAAATATTGACTCTTTGAAAATCCAACTAATTTTTCATTTGTATAAGGCGCTATAATACCAAACCAAATAAATTTCAAATACTTAGTTTCACCCTTTGTATCAATTAGGTCTTTGTTAGTAGTTATGTTTGAATAAAGAGTCTCGGCTGCTTCTTTGATAATATCTTTTGACTGATTAAAAAAATTTGAAAAGAGGTGTAATTTACCACCAAAGTTTCTAAAAACATCAACATAAGCATTAAGAGTTTCTTGTTTTAGTAATGTAAATTCTTCATCAAAATCACTAAGACCTTCAAATTCAGTAGAGAGCTCTTCAAAAAAAGGCAAAATATTTTTCCAAAAACCAAAATAATCTGTATCACCCTGTGCTATTTGATATGAAGTCATGTTACTGTATTCAAGTTCAAGGGGTAGGTCAGGTAATTTGACTTTTTTTGGAATTTTACTAAAAAGAATCCCAGAAGCTTGATTATCCAACTCTTTTTCGGCGTGTATAAAGGTAGAATAAATCTGAGACAAAGTAGCCTCGCTCATTAGGCATCCTAAACGTTGCGTTTATAAGTTTTAGCTTACTTCCTAATTTTGGCAACTATGGGGGTATTTTTCTCTAATTCTTGAGTGTTTATTTTTAGCAACGCCTTATCTGACCCACCACCAGAATACACCACCTTTTTTTCAAAAACTTTAGGATCTACCACAAATTTTGAATCGTGTCCAATGCAAGGAACACCACCAGCAGGGTAGCCAGTAAGTTTTAGTGTCTCTTCTGGGCTTGTTATTTCAACTTCAGTTCCAACTGCTTTTTTTAGTAAAGATCTACTGATTCTAAAGTCCGCAGTAACTATTGCCGCAACTGGACTATTTTTACTCTTAAAAATTATAGTTTTGATAATATCACTAGCCTCAACACCCGTAACACTAATTGCGTCTTGCACCGTTTTTACAGAATCACTGAACCTAATTAATTCTGCATCCACGTGATTATCAATTACAAACTTCATTAGTTTTTCTTCGCCGTTCATTTTTTACACACCTTTGATCAAGTTTTTTCAGTGTCCGCCCCGGCGGACCGGGGACCCGAAGGGGAGCGTAACAAAAAGCTTGAGTGGGTCCGCCCGGATTTGAACCGGGGATCTTCGCCGTGTGAGGGCGACGTCCTAACCAACTAGACCACGAACCCTATATTACAACTAAAATAGTACCAAGAATTGCTAATCCCGCACCAAGTAGTTTGGTAGAAGTGGCACCAATTCCCAATATTATAAGACTTAAGATGGAAGTAAGTATCCAGTTCATGACACGGGGTGGTTTACACGATTAAAAGAATAGTGTCTGTTGTTATCAAAAATTCTTCCAAAGCTTGGGAAATAATGCTCAGGCAGGCTCATGTTTTTTAAGGCACTGTAAAGCTTTGTATGGTGAATGATAGATTGCCCAAGACATATGTCATTACAGGTGCTTCGGGCAGCGGTAAAACTGCCACGCTTAGAGAGCTTCAAATGGAAGGTCACTTCATCTCGCGTGAGGCTGCAGCATACCTAAGGGAAAGAGCAGACAAAGAGGGGCTGCCTGAACCCGATGTAAATCGCGAGCAGTTTCAAAAAGATATTCTAGATCTTCAACTAAAGTGGGAAAATGGATTTCCAAGAGATGTCAACAGAATTTTTATGGACAGGGGAATCCCTGACGGGCTTGCGTATTTCAAACTTGATGGGAAAGACCCTCCAAATGAGCTTCTCGAGTATTCCCAAAACAGGAAATACGATACGATTTTTCAAATGAATTTGTTAGAAGATCAAGACGGAATGAAAGTATCTAAGAAGGTTCCTTTAGAACTTGCTAAAAAATTAGATTCTCTCCACGAGGAAATCTATACGGAGTTAGATTATAACGTCATAAGGGTTCCTGCAGGAAGTGTTTCCGAAAGATCGAACTACATACTTAAAGAGGTAGGAAAATGGGAATCAATACAATAATCTTTGATTTTGATGGAGTCATTGCCAATGGTGTCAAAGTTCACTTCGATTTCTACAAAGATCTTTGTAAGATACATCATAAAAAACCTCCTTTTTCAAACGAAGAAGAATTCAGGGAGTGGTTTGAACCCCTTAAGTTTAGAAAAAACTACCACAAACTTAACATACCCTTAAAGGATCACAGAAATCTTAACTACACTGAATATATTAACAAAAAGGGGCTTCCCGCCATCGAAGGAATATTTTCTGTAATCGAGAATCTCTCAAAAAAATTTCGTCTTGCAATTGTCTCATCGAATCACAAAAGAGTCATATCTCATCAGCTAAAAGAGTACGGTTTAAGGGAAGCATTCCAACTTATTGTAGGTCAGGAGGACCGGCTGGAGAACAAGCCCAGCCCAGATTCCTTGATTTTTTGTATGGAAAGAATGCAATCTTCCAGAGAAGAATCAATCTACATAGGAGACATGGTCACAGACATACTTGCCGCAAGGAGTGCAGGGATACCTGTCCTGGCAGTTACCTGGGGCTGGCAATCTGAAGAAAAACTAAGTGCTGAAAATCCAAACTGGATTGCACGCGTCCCCCATGAGATTCAAGAGATTATCACTTCCTGAAAAAGCCCCTTACACATTCGTTGTCCAATGCATTTCGCGTGTTGCCCTTCACACAAGGTTCAAAATCCCACTTATCGAAAATTTTTGTCTCCTCTATCACCATTTTTCTCAGGAAATCAGAATCTGGTCGAGGATGCGAGGCCATCTTAGATTTCTGATCTGGATGGAAAAGATTCACAGAAGGAACAACCCCTTTGCTAGCAAGTTCATTAAGCACTTTGTACATGGGTTCAAGCGGTTCGATACCCCCAACTAAGGCACAGTAAACATTCCCAAACCCAAAGACTTCAACAGCCTTTTCAAAAGCTTCCATGTATCCATCATAGCCAATATATTTTGCCTTGCCCGGGCAAAGCTTCTTGAACAATTCTGGATCGGTTACTTCGAGGGCCATGGATATAGTGTTTACATCTGCTTTTTTCAACTCATTAAAAAGCTCTAGATTCTCAGGCGGCAGCGCAACCAAGTGGTGGAGTATGTCTTTCCCAGTCGCTCTAGACACAGGTGAAATGGTCTTCCATATATTAACAGCCTCAAGAAATCCTTTGTCCCTGTCTTTTGGTGTTCCGGACGTAAATTTAATACAGTTGATTCTGTCACTATCAGTCTTCAAAGCCAATTCTACAAGTTCTCTAGCAACAGAAGGAGTAACTTCACTCACGACAGACGCGTCGTGGGATCTTGTAGGGTGAAGTGAACAAAACCAGCAGGGAACGCCCTCATCCCAATACCTACAATAGCCATTGGCGAAAAAAGTTAGAGCATATTTCGTGTAAAGGACTGCAACATCGTCCGCAAAGACCCCTGACGATAGTTTGTGACCCCAGAACTTTGGTCGTGGAACGAAATTGACGTCACACACATGTTTCCCATTCAATGTCAACTCAAGTTCCCCCCCTCTAAGACCGACTCTCCAAGGAGAATTTGAGTTATGGTGGATTCCTGCTACGACATCCTGAGGCAGCTCAAGTTCATAAGGAACTATTTCGGGTGAATGGGTGTCATCACTCCTACCAAATCTATACTTTTTTTCAATGTAGCTACCCTTAAAACCATCAACAGCTTCAGAGTCTAAGGACACTCCATTCGCGAGAAGCTCTAGTTTTATGTAACCAGGATTCATTTTTTCATTCATCCAATCCACCTCCCACGTACTCTTTACACTCTAATAAGAGTTTTTCGTTTTGAGAATAAAGTACAGGTAGTTTATCGAAACTGTGAAATTCAGCAGATATCAGTTCCTTGTTGTCAATCGTCAGCTCTGAGTTGTCAGCTCTCGAAAAAAGTAGCCGTCCAGGGACTTCAATAAATTTTCCAGGACTCTTGAGGACTAGAGTGACCTTCGAAATTTCTGTAAAATTACTAACAGAAAGACCAACTTCTTCACGCACTTCTCTTTCTGCTGCTTCAGTCCAAGACTCTTTTGTTCTGACACCCCCACTTACCACACCAACGCTTTTTTGTAGGTTTTTCCGGGTCACCAGAAGAATTTTATTTTCAGGGTTCACAAGAACGACCCAGACAAGTCCTCTGTATTGTCCTCTTTGAATTTTTTTCAGGTAACTCATAACACCCTCAGTTTTGGGTAGTGTTCGCTCCAACAAAATTCGAGGTAAATCTTTGACAGGTTTTTGAAACTCAAATATCTCACGAATTTTTTCGATTTTAGAGATTACTCTGACTTGTTCAGGCACATCCTCTTCTGGATTTACAACGAGGACTTCAAGTCCCAATTCCGCTGCCCCTTTGGCATCTGCCTTGAACTCATGAGTGACATAAAGCACCTCCATGGGTGTCTTACCAATAGAATCCAGCGCCCTGATAAAAAACTCCAGTTGGGGTTTTCTTGCACCAAGATCACTCGCCCTAATGAACCACGTAAAAAGTCCCTCATGAGCTTTATTCAAAGAGTTGTTTCCGTTTGTCAATATTCCTAGATTAAGGTCAAAGTCTTCTTTCAAGTTCCTCAAAAACTGAACGATTTTTTCGTCCAAAGAAAGCGGTCTGGAGCGTATTTCAGAGTAGGTTTTTGCCAGCTTCTTTGGAAGTTCGCCACAGGTGTTCAAAAGAGCCTCAAAACATTTCGTTCGCCATTCAAGGGGCTCTAAAGTTAAATTTTTGTCCATGGTGGTATTTACTAATTTTCTAGCTGCCACTAGGTCACTGTAGGTAAGGGACATCATTTTAGATGATATTTCCTTCGAA
>JAAOXU010000020.1 GCA_018220935.1 Candidatus Altarchaeota archaeon
AGTTTAAGTGAATCTCTAAGATTTCTTGAGTTTAAGTCCCCATCAACCCCAGCAAGATATGAACTAAAACTGTCAACTATTTTATTAGTATATTTAGTTTTGATAGCCTTAATTTCTTCGATATCAAAAGTACTTACAGGCTCTAAATCAGACTCTAAGGGCTTTTCAATAACAGTTTGATAAACTAAGTTAGACACAATTAATTAAAGCTGTTAATGTTTTATAAACTTTTTCCCTTTTTAGTGGTAATTTTTAGCGATCATGATGTGAGAACTGTTACGTTTTCACCTTCAACTAAAAAAGTGTCTTCTGCTTGACTCACCATTCCACCACTTTCTTCAACTAGTAAGGGGTAATTATGGAGTGTTTTATCTCGTAAGAGCACTCTCAGGTACTCAGGCTTACTCACCCACCTTGATGAGAAGGGTAAGGTTTTGAATTTAGTTAGTTCATTAACTAAGGTTCTAAGATTTGGCAGCCTTTGGGGTGTTGTTTTCATTAATCGAAAGATTTCTGAATTTGGGCCATTTTTTATTCTGCCTACCCCGGTAGTTGCAAAAGGCTCAACTGCAAAAATGCCATCCCCAATTGCTCGATCTGAACCAGAGTCATAATTATAGATACTAAGACCTGCATGAAGAATCCATTGATCAATTTTGTGACCGGTTAGATTGGTGATAGGTTCAAATCCCCTGTTTTTAATGGCATCCTCAATTGATTTACCAATTTGACTAAGTGTGGCTTTGCTGCCGTATTGCTTAATAGTTTTAGTCGCTTCAACTAAAGCCTCATTTGCTGCTAAAGTAAGTTCATCAAAGTCACCTAAATTAATACACAATGAATTATCAGTTACCCAACCGTCTTGATGAGCTCCAAAATCCACTTTAATTAATTGGCCTGTCTCAAAAACGCTTTTGTCATTTGGACCTGGTGAGAAGTGTGCTGCCACATCATTAATACTAATATTGGCAGGAAAAGCAGGTTCTTGACCCCCTTTTCTAATTTCAGATTCTACCCAATTAGCAAGCTCTAAGATGCTCGTTCCAACAACTACCCTTTTTGGGAGTTCTTTTTTGATTTTTTTGCAAATTTCTCCGCCTTTTTTGAGTTCATCAATCACAAAACCCCTCTAATTTAGTTAATTAAAACGATTTTGCACCTCTGAATGCATTAAGGGAGGTATCAGAACCGTAGGTTCTGATTATGGAAAGCACTAAATATGTGCCAAAGCTTTAGTTTACATGAAAGTCGAAGACGTAGAATATCGAGACGAATACATCATTGTTGATCCAAAAGCCACAGTAAAAAAGTGTGCCGAAAAAATTTTAGAGGGATTCCCCGCAGTAATTTCAGCCATTGTTGTTAAGGCCGGAGAACCAATGGGCGTAATTTACCTTGATACTATTGTGCGCCACTCAATAATTGGCTCACACAGCGCAGGAAAATCTAAGGCACTTCAAATTATGGATAAAAATATCTTAAAAGTAACAGATCATGAAGATATTGAAATTGTAAAGCAAAAGGTTGCACAATTCAAACCACACGGCATTATTGTAATTGACGGTGCAGGTGCAATTAAGGGCTTTATTAGTCCACGAGATTGGGCAGTTATTATTGGGGTCAAGTAAGCTAACCACCCCATTTATTAATTCTCTTTTCTAATTTATTTGTGGTAAGTGTAAAGGCTGCCGCTAAGCTAATTTCAAAAGGAAAAGTAGTTGCGTATCCTACTGAGACTGCATATGGATTAGCGGCAAAAGCATTTGATGCTAGTTCAGTTAAACTAATTTATGACTTGAAGGGTAGACCCACTTCAAAGAAAATGCCAATTCTAATTTATTCACTAGATCAACTAAAAGGCCATGTATATCTTAATGATTTAGGGAGGTATTTGAGTAATCACCTTCACCCAGGTCCCTTAAACATTACAGTAAATAGTCATCATCCGTGGGTTGGGGCCTTTAGGATAAGTAGCTCTAAAACTGCAAATGAACTAGTTAAGTTAACAGGACCAATTACGGCAACATCAGCCAATTTTAGTGGAGAGTCAGAAGTTTTTAACTCAAGTAAGATAAAAATTGATGTCCCCGTAGTTAGTGAAAAAAGATTAAAAAAACGTAAGACTTCAACTATTTACGATCCAGTTAAACTCCTTTTAATTAGAGAAGGTGACATCTCAATTGAGAAAATAAATCAATACGTAGTCGCATACAACGTTCTTCAAAAAATTAGACCAAGCTCAAAAAAGACCAGAGAAGTTGTAAGAGTTGCTAATGAGGTATTAAAAAAAGTAAAGATCACTCACAAAAAAACAGTAATTGGGGGAAGTGTTGCTAAACTAACCTTTACTAAAAGTGCAAGTGACATCGATATCTTTTTGCTTTTTAAAAAAGGTACCAACTTAGATGAAAAACTTGACTACCTAAAAGATATTGCTAAATTCGGTAGTAAAACTCATACAAATTTTGCCCAACACCCTTATGTGAAAACTACATACAAAGGATATGAAGTTGAACTAGTTCCAGCATATGAGACTACACCACCAGAAGTACTCTCAGCCGCAGACAGAAGTAGATGGCATGTTAAATTTGTAAAAGACTTCTCAAAAGAATTAAGGGACGAAGTTTTAATTTTAAAGCAATTCTTTAGAGGTATTGGTACGTATGGTGCAGATTCAAAAGTAGAAGGATTTAGTGCCTATGCCATGGAAGTTTTAATTCATAAGTACGGGAATTTTGTAAAAGTACTTGAGTGGTTAGTCAAAACTAAATCCCCTTTAAACTTAAAAGATCCTGTTGACAAAAAAAGAAATGTATTAGCATCTGTTAGTATTGAAAGTTTAAAGGTAACAAAATTAGCAGCAAATGATTATCTTACTCAAGCAGGAGAAAATTTCTTTTTCCCTGAAATTCCTAAACCCCTAAAAACAGTACCTAAAAGTGGTTTAGCACTTATTAAATTTGAAAGGCCATATGACTTAGTTGAAGATGCAGTTTGGGGAAATACAAGAAGTAAGTTAAAGAAAATTGTTAGAAACGCCAAAGGGGAAGGTTTTGAGATTCTTAAATGGTCAATACATGTTGACAAAAGTGTTTATGGACTACTAAAATACAAAGCAGATAAAGAATTAATTAGACGCGGTCCACCAAAATCAAAAAGAGCAGATGTTAAAAAATTCAAAGAAACTAATGAATGGTTTGAAGAAAATAAAAAATTATTTTCAAGAAAGAAAAAACGATTTAGTGGAATTAAAAAATTCATCAATCACTTTGAGACGGGGGAAGTTTTCACAAGAGATAGTCTAACAAAGACATACAAAAAATTTAGTAGAAGTGAAAAAATTTGGATTCGTAGATTTTTAGAAAACTTACAGCCCTGGGAATTTTAGAGTAGGTCAGTACTGATATAAACGCCGATAATACATATTGAAATGTTCAAGAGGTCCAAAGGAAAGACGATTATTGCTGGTTTTCATGGCATTGGCATGGTAGGCTTTATTGCGGTTGATTATCTAATTAAAAAACTTGAAGCAAAGCGAATTGACTGGATGCACAAGAAGTATATGCCGGCAGTTGTATTTGTTACAAAGAAAGGAATTGAAATGCCAGTTGAACTTTATGAACATAAAAATTTATTATTCTTAAAAGTTAATATCGTCTTAGAAAAAGAAGAAATGAACGAATTTTTAAACCATATTTTTAAGCAACTAAAAGACTCCAAACCCAAACAATTTATTGTTATTGGTGGACTTGCAACCACAGAAAAAAGTGTGTATGGTGTTGCAAATTCAAAGGGAGAAAAACTATTAGAAACTTTTGAAGTTAATAAATTCCCAAAAGAAATTACGGTCTTTGGTCCAATGGCAGCAAGTTTAATTGAAGGTGAAAAATCAAAGATACCTGTAATCTGTATTTTGCCTAATGCAACTGCTAACCTACCAGATCCTGAGGCGGCAAGTAGAGCCATAAAAAAATTATCCAAAAGTTTTGATTTTGAAGTTGATGTTAGTGAGCTCCAAAAAGAAGCCAAAAAAATTGAAGATAGGCTAAAAGACATGGAAGATAACGACGAAATGACTGAAAGGATGTTCGTTTAACGTTTAAATTTCCTTAAAACTTATATGCTCACGGTGTATTTTATTTCGTGGATTTTAGCAAACGCAAGTCTAGCAGGCAGGAAAAGACAGCAAGAGCTAGTATAATCTTCAGAATGATAATTAAGAGGCTAAAGGAGAAGCTTGAAAGAGCAATTCGTGCAAAAGTAGCAATAAAAGTAAAGGAAATGAAGCTTAAGGTCAATGAAAAAGACCTAAAAGAACTAGTTGATAAAGAAATCAATAAGATTCTCGCATCTGAAAAAGAAAACATTGAAAAGGCAGCAGTTGTGGCTGCTAAAGACCCAAGTAAATCAGAAGAGGCTATGGGAAGCGTATTACAGAAAATTGAAGCGAAGTTAGATAATATGCCTAATTTCGCAATGCCACCCATGCCAGATATGTCGCAACAAAAGGAAATGCCAGTTGATACTGAATTTGAAGGTAAAAATCTAAAGACGTCAATTGATCTACCACCACAAGCACCAGACAAGAAAAAAATTGGAACGCCTATTGGACAAGTCATGGAAGGCGGGGGTGAAAGTAGTAGTGCTACACCACTTTCAGAAAACAAAAAAAGTCAAGGTACTGCAAGTGGCACAGGACAAGGTAGAGGTGGGGGATACGGCGGTGGTAGTAGATATATGGTCCCCTATGGTTTTATGGCACCCCTGTTTAAGCAAATGACTGGACCTCAAATTATTGAAAAAGTTCAGGAATTATACCATGTTCCATATGACCAAGGTGAAGCGGAAAAAAAGAAAGTAAAAGAAACATATTCACTAATTCCAGAATTACCAAAACCAGGAGAGACTACATTTGCATGGGCATATATTCACTGGGATCCAAAAGCAAGAGACTTAGTATATGAATTAATTGAGCCAGTACTTAACCAAAGAGAAAAAGAAATGATTAAAAAATTAGAAGAGAAGGTAGAAGAAAGACTAGATATAATTTTTTTACCAGAAGGTGAAGAAAAACATAAAGAGTACTTAAGAAAAAAAATAAGCGAAGTAGTTGATATTTTTGGGTTAAAGTCAGACCAAGAGACTGCTAAAAAAATTGAGTATTATATCTTTAGAGATTTTATAGGTCTAAATAAAATTGAAGCTTTAATGCACGATCCGAATATTGAAGATATCAGTTGTGATGGTGTTAATATTCCAGTTTATGTATTTCATAGAAAACCTGAATACAATCAAATGAGAACGAATGTCTTTTTTACAAATAAGGAAGAGCTTGATAGTTTTGTAATTAGACTCGCACAGAAGGGAGGAAAAAGTATTTCAGTTGCAAGACCCCTTTTAGATGCATCCCTTCCAGACGGGAGTCGTCTTCAGGCAACTCTAGCAAGTGATATTGCAAGACGAGGGAGTAACTTTACTATTCGTAAGTTTTTGAAAGAACCACTAACTCCAACAAAGTTAATTGATTTTGGAACTGCAAGTTCAACCTCAATGGCTTACCTTTGGTTTTGTATTGAATATGGTAAAAGTATTTTGGTATCTGGTACAACTGCTACAGGTAAAACCAGTTTTCTTAACGCAATTAGTCTTTTCATGAGACCCGAACTAAAGGTTGTTTCAATTGAAGATACTGCGGAATTGATGTTGCCTTTACCAAACTGGGTTCCTCAAGTTTCAAGGCCCGGATATGGAGAGAAAAGTTATGGTGCAGTTGAAATGTATGATTTATTAAAAGCAGCACTAAGACAACGTCCTGATTATGTTATAGTAGGGGAAGTAAGGGGTAAGGAAGCTAGCACTATGTTTCAAGGTATGGCAACAGGTCACCCAGCCCTCTCAACCATTCACTCAGACAGTTTGCAAAGACTAGTTGACAGATTAACTACACCCCCAGTTAGTTTAAGTCCTGCACTTCTTGAAAACTTAGATGTGATCATATTTCTTGCACGAACTAAAATGAAAGGTAAATTTATTAGACGTATTAATAAAATATATGAAGTGGCAGGAGTTAATGTTCGTGAATCAAAAATTATTCCAAATAAAGTTTTTGAGTGGGATCCAGTTAAGGATGAAATTAATATGACAGGGAAAAGTATGATTTTAAAGAAAGTAGCAGATTTTAAGGGAGTTGACTATGATGCTATGTTTAAAGAATTAGAGCGTCGGTCACTTTTTATTGAATGGCTAAAAATGAATGACGTAGTAAAATTCACAGACTTTGGTAAGTGGGTTCAGTCATATTATACAGACACTGAAAAAGTCATGACTATGGTGGTAAATGATGTCCGAAGAAACGTCCAAAAGAAAGATAACAAAATGGGCTCTGCGTAATTTTGGAAACCTTGCAAATAGTCTTGGTCTTCCCGATAGTACCAGAATTAAACTCAGAAGAGCAGGCATACCTATGACGGGTGAAGAATATTCTTCATTAGTTTTGGCAGCATCAATATTTATCCCATTAATTATTGCATTTTTAATCTCAATGATTCTAATTATTTTAGGTACAGATCTATTACTACTCATCCCTTACTTTTTGATTATTTTCACGGTTTTAGCCGTAGTAATATTTTTGATTGGAGATTCATATCCAGGCATGAAGATTGGAGATATTAAAAAAAATATCATGAATAACTTGCCTTTTTCAACAATTTATCTTACAACCTTATCTGGTTCGGGGATGACCCCTTTTCAAATGTTTAGGATTTTAAGTCACTTTGATGAATTTGGTGAAGTTAGTAAGGAAGCTCAAAGGATAACAAGAGATATTGAACTTTTAGGTCTAGATATTGCAACCGCATTAGAAAAAGCAGCCGATAGAACCCCTAGTTCTCAACTCAGAGAATTATTTTGGGGGATGCGTAGCACTATTACAACGGGTGGAGACTTAAACAGTTTTTTAATTGAAAAATCACGAAGTTATATGGGGGATTACAGGCGGTTTCTTGACAAATTCGTTGATCAACTCTCAATCTTAATGGAAGTCTATATCACCGCAGTAATTGTAGGTTCAATCTTTTTTATCATAATGGGAACAATTTTAGGGCTCATGGGCGGGGGTCAACCCTTACTATTAGTACAAATGATGGTCTATATTGGTATTCCACTTATGTCTATGATGTTCATGGTATTAATTGCGGGAATGAGTCCAGAGGGTTAAAAAATGTATAAAATAGGACTACTAGTTTCAGGCGGGGTAACAGGGTTAATCTTACTTTTATATGGATTTAACATAGACCGAGCCATGCCCTTAATACCAATGGGGTTACTTAGTGGATTAGCACCATATTTTATTGCAAGATATCTAAAATTTTCAAAACTAAAAGTTATGGAAGAATCATTTCCTGAATTTTTACGAGCGCTATCTGAATCTCAAAAAAGTGGTATTACATTTCCTCAAGCCATAGTAAATGCATCAAAAATTGATTACGGTCCACTTAGTGAAGAAGTGAAAAAAATGTCTTATCAAATTAGTTGGGGAATACCCCTACCAAAAGTACTAGAAAAATTTTCAGATAGGATGAAAGACAGTGAATTTTTAAGACGAAGTATTGCAATTATTTTAGAAGCGTATAGGAGTGGTGGAGATGTTGCTGAAGTAATGGAGAGTGTTGCTGAGAGTGCTAGAATGGTAAAAGAATTAGAAGCAGAAAGAAAGAGTAAATTCAGTCAACAGCTTTTAATCATGTATGCAATTTACATAATTTTCATTGTCATAATTATTGCACTAAATAAAATATTGCTCCCCATGTTTTCACTCTCAGCCAGTCAAGACACGGGCGGTATGGCTTTTTCAATGGGAACTATAGATCCTGCGTTTTACAGAAGAATATTTTTACACATGATTTTAATTCAAGCTGTTTTTGCAGGTTTAATTGCCGGACAAGTTGGTGAAGGTTCAATTGTTGCAGGCATAAAGCACAGTGGAATCATGTTAGTTATAGGTACACTCGCATTCGTATTCTTTTTACCAAGTCAATCCATGTTAATATCAATAGATGCACCCTATGATGTTTTCCCACCCGGATCAATTTATTCACTAGAAGGTTTTGTATTAAAGAGTGATAAGACACCACTCAGTGAAGTTGATGTCGAAATAGCTATTGGTGGAACTATTTATCGTGCAACAACTGACAATCTTGGATTATTCTCAAAAGAGATAGTGTTACCAATAGATCCAGGGTTACATAAAATTGAAATTAAGGCAACGCATTCGAGTGGAAAGGGCAGTTATAAGATTGAGGTGAGTATTGGATGAAATATCTTACACTTTTATTTTTATTAGGAATAGTTTATGCTGCGTGTGGGGATAAAATTTGTGAAGTGAGTGAAATTGGAAGTTGTCGTGATTGCTCAACTATTAATCCAAACGGTGTATGTGATGAATTTACAGATAATCTTAAACAATTCGATCCAGATTGTAATACCACAGTTGGACAAGCATGTTATGATACACTTTTTACATATAGTTTTGGTAAAGGAAATAGTTGTTATCCTGGAAATTGTACAGAAAGTTCAGGATGTGGATCAACTTGCAGTGTAGCTAGTGATTGTGAAAGTGGATTTTGTGTTGGGAGTACATGTAGTGAGACATGTGGGAATTGTACTTTTAACACTACGGACTACGAAGTTTGGCCATTAAGTACTACAGTTTACTTAGGAGAGCCCACCTTTGTTAGTTTTAGGATAAACCGTGTGGGTTCAGGACCCACTTTAGTTTCAATGGAAACAGAGGGACCCTGTACACTAACACACGAGACTGAAATTGATCTTGGCTCAGGATATAGTGTTGGTGTCATAAAAATTGATGCGTGTCTTTTTAGTGGTTTGGCAAGTATCAAACTAACTGTAAATAGTAATGCTTGGGGTTCAGTTCACTTCCTGTCGTATCCCGCATTGATATATCAAACAGGGGATATGCCAAGGGGTGTAGTTGGTTTCTCATCAATGGCTGCAATTTTAAGTGATACACCGGTGGAGGTAAAAACATGGGTAGGATAGGAGTAAAGACTAAAGGACAGGCTTCTCCAGATTTTGCAATGTCTGCCATGATATTTTCTCTAGCAGCACTCTTTGTATTTTTTCATCTTGCAAGAACATATTATACTCGAGTTTGGGAAGTTGAAAGGGTTGAAGCAACAGCATCAGCTCAAAACCTAGCATTATTTTTGGCAAGTGAAAAAGGTAAGTGGTCAGATAATCCCTTTCTTAGTGATTCAATTGGTTTAGGTAGCACAACACTAAACAAAACAAGAGTTGATTATTTTTTTGGTATGCCGACACAAACAGTCCAATCAATGCTTGCCATGTCGCAAGACTTTAGAATTGAGGTTTGGAAGCTCCCACGTATTGGTATCACTTCAGACACCTCAGACATTTACATAAATTCATCTGTTGATGTTGTTTTTGAGACCACAGTTAATTCAACACTAAATATTGTTTTAGTTGGTACTCAAGGTTCAAAGGGGTACGCGTATTGGAATACTAGTCAAGGGAAATATCATAATTTTGATTTAGATTTGCCTTCAGGAATTTATAGCATAAAGGCACTTGCGACATCAGGAGATGACTATGGAGCATATGAATCTGCATTTAGGGTGATTGGATGATTAGAAGTACTGAAGCTGTTATTGCGAGTGTTGTCATGTTAGGTTCAATTATATATCTTTTCAACGTACCATCAACTGAAAGTAAAGACGGAGCAGAACAATACATAAAAAGTGTACTTGAAAGTTATGCAGACGTTGGACAATTTTTAGCAATAAGTGATCCATATAACTTGAAACTCCTAATTGGTGCAGCAATTCCAAGAGGATATAATCAAAAAATAGATTTTAATTATTATAGACAGTATCATTCACTAACGGGTATTGGTTATGCTCCGAGTGAATTTTATATTATGCTCCCCAATGAAGGTAAATTAACATTACCTGATTCGGAACTAAAATCAAATTGGTATAGATCTGTGTTTAGAATAACAAATACAGGTGTAGACTCAGTAATTGGGGATACTTCCATATCAGCTAGTCTATTCAAACAAGATGTTGATGATAATGGTATTCTTGATTCTGTTGATATTGAGTCTATTAGAGTTTTTAGTAACGAAGGTGAACTAAAAACTACATTGAGTACTTATGAAGATTATCCAGACAGAGTAGTTGTTGGATTAACTGTAAGTATTGATATTTCAGGTGAAGAGTCTGAGAATATTTACATATATTATTTACAGGGGGATGACTATGAATAAAAAAATTTTAGTTTTATTTTTGTTAATGGCCTCAGCATCTGCTTGGTGGGATCCAACATGGAATAAGTCAAAATCACTTAGCCCAGATAAAAATACTTCACTTTTTATTGGACACTTAATTTTAGATACTAAAGCTCTAATAACTTCTGGAAACTTACGATTTGATTGTGGGGACTTGAGAGTTACAAATAATGAGGTTTTAGTTAATTATTATTTGGTTGGGTGTAATTCAACTAAGACGTCTGTATTGTTTGATGTCGACAATAGTTTTAATGAATTTAGTGAATATTATGGTAATCCAGCAGCAGGTTCAGATTCGACTTCATCACTTTTTAATTTCTTTGATAATTTTGATAGTTACAGTTTAGGAACGAGTGGCACTCCAATTTGGACAAACCAACTGGGAAGTTTTGATATTAAATATATTCAAAATAGTAGGAGATATAGTTTAAATTCATCAAGCGAATCAATTGCAACTAGCTATGTTCCTTTTGGAAACTTCACCGTATATGGTGAATTAATTGATTCAGAAAAGGGTATGATTGGTTTAATGTATAGTTATGTTAACACAACTCATTATTACGCGGCGTATCTAAATGACACGGATGTCTGGGTAAGAGAAGGCGTAATAAGTAGAAATTTAGGTAGTTTTACAAATGAGAGTATAAACAGACTTTGGGTTAATGTTTTTAGTGGTAGTGCAACTGTTTTTGTTAATGGTGTTTTGGTTGGGAGTTCAAGCTATTCACTAGGTCAGGTTGGAATATACTCTAATACTGAAAGCGAGAGTAATGCAAGTGTTGATAATTTTGGTGTATTTACTAGTCAAGACGTGTCTTGGTCACAGGGAGTTGAAAAAAATAGACCCAAACTCGTATTTCAATTTTTAGGTTCAGAGGCTGCAAATATGAGGTCAGCAGTGGCATACATGACAGACCAAAAATATACACTAAAGATTCAAACAGAATCAGACAAACGAGATGGATTAGTTGAGAATAACTTTGCAACTCTAGACTGGGCAAATATAAGTTTTAATTCAACAGGTTATTTTGTCAACTCAACTTTTTTTGAAATTGATTCAGATGAATTTAATTTTACACAAGGGAGATATAGATTTGATTTAACTTATGTGAAAAATGGAGCCAATAATAAAATATGGCACATCATACAATTTTTTGAAAATTATCCTGCGATAAAACACGTTGTTTTTGTTACCGCAAATAATACAGATAATCATGTTTTTGGTGTAACGCCTTGGGCTAGTTGTAATACCTATGTCTCTAATTTAGGGAGTGTAGTTTGCGGTGCGAATATGCATTCACCTTCAGGAATTTTTACATCAGGCGGTGCTGACTTTTGTGGACTTCATTACGGAAAAATTGGACCTAGTAATTTTTATGAAAACGTGAGTATAGTCGATAAAAAACAACATAAAAAAATATTTTGGCAGTCATATATGGGGTGTGAAGATTTTACAGAAGAAGTTGAAATATATTGTGGTGTTGATTATTTTAATTGTACGGCAACCTCAATTAAACCCGTAAAAATTTTGTTTAATGTAAATGATAAACCCGGAGCACTCTCAAGGATGGAAATTCCAAGTGGTTTTACTTGTAAAATAAATGGTGAACATTATACTGATTTAGTTGATTCATCAAGAATTAATAAAGGAATAAATGATTTAGAATGTTTTGGGAATGGTAATCTCACATACTTTAAATTTTATACATCTAACCCATATGAGGCCACTAGATTCTTTAGTGAAAAACCAAAAGCGTATAGTATTGAAGTTACAGGGCCTTTATCTCGAGGGAAAATAAATATTTGTGGCGTCCCAATAGTTGACAAAATAATGACTCATAAGTGTTCAGGGGATAATTTATTTTTTGAACACTCATTTTTAGAAGGCAGACAAACCTTTTACTTGTTTAAGACAGATAAATCCTGGTCGTATAAAGAAGCTCAAGGAGGTCAAGTAGTTCCAACTAAAATAAGTGAAGTTGACCCACCTCAATTACCATTAGCTGGCGCTAAAGAAATTGGAGAACCAACTATTCCACCAACACACAAAGTGATTTCATCTAGGAGAATTTTTTACTCAAATCAAACAAGTGTTGAAGTTTTAATCACCGCATGGAGGAGTATATAATGAAAGGACAATTCTATATTTTAGCGGCATTCATTGTAGGAATGTATGTTTTTTTCTTACTTAGAATATTCACATCAACAAGAACGGCGTTTGAAGTACCAGATATTCCACAAGTAAATTATATTCATGATGCGGTTCAAGCGGCTTTAAATCAAGAAGGTTCAATTGACATAATAAAAGAAACTATTAATTATATTCCTGAACCAATTGGCATACGTTGTACTTCACTCTCAACCGGGCAAGGTAGTTGTGATTTGTATAGGGATGATTGGGTGTGTGGTGTTAATGTTACAGTAGTTTACAGAGGAAAAATTGATTTAGAATCAACTAAGAGTTTATACATTGAAAACTTTGCTTTTTTGACTCAAAGAACACCAATCTATATTTTTTCAAATGAGAGTGCAAATTTAGTAAAGGTCTTAGTTGACGTTGGCATTTCAGAAGGGAGTTTGCTTGATAGTTATGGTAATACCATAAAGGGTAGTTGGAGTGGAACTACAGTTAAATTTAGAACAAATTTAGTTAAAAACAGGCCAAAAACTATTCAAGTTTATCACTTTAGTGCAGGGGACTTTAATCTTTTAGAAGATGTTGCAGTACTAAATGATGTTGGATATAGTGCTGCAATTTTATATAATCAGATAAAGGGAAAGCGAGACGTTGAAAACGTGACTTTTGGTGATTTTGCTCAGATGAGAGACGGTGCAGGTCCTAGAATGCTTTTTATCCCAGGTGCATATCCTGATTCGTATGCGAGTAATCTAATGGATTATGTTGATGGTGGAGGTGTGCTAGTCGCACCATATGGGTTATGTAAGACTACAGGAAGCTGTTTAGTTGGTAATATTGAGACTATAAGTTCGGGGGGGCTTGATGCAATTGGTGACTTTAGTGCTTTAAGTCCAGTTGACAGCGGAAGTTTATACTTTACGAATTCAGATGAGTCATGGGTTGTGTATGACAATGGTGAGACTAATTCAAGTAGAGCTGCAATAGGTGCAACGGCATATGGAGAAGGTTATGTTGTATTTGTGGGTAATGAGAGTATGTTAACTCAATGGAGTCAACTAGATGATTTTCTTAATGAGTTATTTACTTGGGGTGTTAAACCTGTAAACACTGTAACACAAATATGTCCAATGCAAACACCTTAAGACTTAGCTTAAACTTGCCAAGGTTTAAATGCACTGAGGTGTTCTTTTTTTGTGAATATCGATAGTAAACTTTCGGAATTTTTTAAGAATTCAGACCCACGAGGTTTAAGGTCACTTAGTGATCAAATTATGGTTGAGGGTTTTGTAAAAAAGGATAAAAAAGAGATACGCCTTGCCGTAATTGCTCATTCATTGTCAATAATTGTTCAAAAGGACTACTACAAGAAAGACAAGGCATATTGGGACAACTTTGTTAGTACCTTAAAAACTCAGTTAAATGATTCAGAAAATTTCTTAGATGAAATTGAAAAAGAAATTGTTGAACTAGATGGTCATTTTGGACGATATAAAGAAAATGTTCTACACTTGTCTCGTATAAGAAAAGGTTCAACACTGTATGCATGGGGAGTAAGTTTAACACTTGCATCTAGTTTAGTTGATGTACCTGAATATGAGTTGATGAAACAAATCGGCAGGACTAAGATTGTTGATGAAGAAGGTAGTCAGACTAGTGTTGAGAGCAGATTGAAAGTAGCGGAGGAGTCATTATGAAAGCTGTTGTTTGTGATTCGTCAAGTATCATAACACTCAGTAGCAATTGTTTACTTTGGGTTTTTGATAAGTTTGACGCAGAATTTTTAATACCAAATTATGTAAAAAAGGAGATTGTAGATAATCCTCTAAAGACCAAAAGATTTGCATTTGAGGCCATGAGAAATAGTATGGCAATAAATAAATCATTAAAAGTTGTTGAGACCAACAAAGAATTATTAAATAAAATAATAGAACTCTCAAACAAACTTCTTAGTCACAAAGGTAGAACTATTGAAATTATCCAATACGGAGAGGCAGATGCTCTTGCTTTAGCGATTGAAAAAGGCCTTAAAACCTTACTTGTCGATGAAAAGAACACCAGACTTATGATTGAGGACAAAGAACGTCTAAGAAAGGTAATTGAGAAAAGAACTGGAAAAAGCATTGAAATAGATACTGACGTATCAAGAGATCTTGAAAAGATGTTAAAGGGCATGAAAGTCATTAGAAGCAGTGAATTACTCGCAATTGCAATAAAACGTAATATAATTGACTGGCCATTCCCTAAAAGGGAAATATTAAAGAGTGTTTTGACCTCGGCAAAGTATAGTGGTTGTGCTGTCAGTTCTGAAGAGATACATCAAATTATTGATGCAATAGAGCCACATAGTTAGTCTACTTTGTATAAGTCTTTGGTACATTCGGGTTCAAAATCAACATCCTCAGTTGACATTTTAGTCTTATCAAACTCAGCTTGTTCTTTTTTTTCCCTTAACTCAAGTTCATCGAGTAACACAACAAGATTCAAAAGAGTTATTATTTATCGATTACCTTATAGCATGTGGACAGTAAAGACATCACAATTTTGCGAATACTTGACGGTCTTTGGGAGACTTATGAATGGGTCCCCTTAAGTGAGATTAAAGAGCGAGGCCCACCCATGCCTTATGAGAAAAAATTAAGGAACTTGAAAAAACTTGATTTAGTATTACTCACAACTAAAGACGAAATGCACGTGAAAATTACTGAAAAAGGACAAGATACCTTAGCAGTGTGGGACTTCAAAAGACATGGAGTTATTGATGAGATTGGACACGTGGTTGGTGAAGGCAAGGAAGCAGTAGTGGTTTTAGCAAAAAAGGGTGATGACTTTGTTGCACTAAAATTTAATAGATATTACTCGGCTGAATTTCAAAAGATAAAAGAAAGTCTATCATATTCAGCCATTAAGTGGTGGAAACAACGCTTGGGAAGAAAAAATAGACCCCTTGATATTTCAAGGGCTAAAGCTCAAATTGAGTATTATGCTTTAAGTAAATTGGAGAAAAAAGTTAATGTGCCAAAGCCACTTGGAATAAATCGTCATGTAGTTGCAATGGAATTTTTAGGAG
The DNA here is from genome assembly GCA_018220935.1 of Candidatus Altarchaeota archaeon. Lineage (GTDB taxonomy): Archaea > SpSt-1190 > SpSt-1190 > SpSt-1190 > SpSt-1190 > JAAOXX01. Next base: position 15,532 of record JAAOXU010000020.1, read on the forward strand.
ATCAAGTTCCAGCACCACTACTCCACCAAGTCGGTAAGGGGTCTGGACTAAAGGATGAGATAATTGAAAACTATGAAGCTGCACTGAAGCTTGGAATAGTTCATGGAGACCTTAGTCCGTATAATATCATAGTATATGACAAACCATATTTAATTGACTGGCCACAGGCCGTTCCAAAGGGTTTTGAAGGTGCTAAAGAACTAATGGAGCGAGATAAGAAAAAGATTGACGATTTTTTCTAATTTATTTTAGTAACTTCGTCTAACACGTCTTTTTCTTCGTCTCTTTGTAGTTGGTGTTAGCATTCTAGTTTTTAATTTTCTGATTCGTCTACTTGCACGATAGTATCGTCTCTTTCTCATTCTGTTGACTACTGCAACTAATGCTATTAGAAATAGTAATGCAAGGGAAGGACCAATTAAAAGTTCAAGTCGGATTTCTATAATTTCAAGTTGAGCACGTTGTCTTATAGTTTTTATTAGTAAGTCTTGGCGTTCTCCGTGTTTAATTAAAATATTAACAAATTGGTTGTTATCAATATCTTCTTCATCAAGTCTAATACGGAGCTTTAGTACTCCAGTTTTTCCAGAATTAAGTCTAAGGCCAGTTAATTGGAAGTTTTCAGTAGCCCCATCTAAGAAGAGTTCGGCTTGTCCAGATACAAAAGCGTCAACTGCCCCAATATTTCTAACATATACCCGTAACCAAGAACCATCATAAGTTGCACGTTCAAGATCAATACTACTAGAATCCAAAACTCGAGTCACTGTAATTGGTGCCGTAATATCTAAGACATTTACTAAAAAATCAGGATATCTACCAAATCTCGCATCGATATTCACATCCAAATTATTTAGTCCATATTCAGTAAGATCAATAGTAAATACTCGTACAACCTCATCCCCAGGCCATAGTAAAAATACTTCATCATCAGACAACGAAGTTAGAGTCTCACCATCTTTTGCAATACGAGTAATTGATGAAACGTAAGCTAGACCATCCCCATAATTACCATACTTTACGTATAATCTACCGTCTTCTGGATCGTATAATACATTTGAGAGTGTCACGTTTGGTTGAGGTATTGGGATTTGATAAACAGATAGAGCATAAATGGTTCCAGAGTACCCAGCAGAAGTATATGTTTCTCCGTATTTTACAATAACTGCAATCTCTTGATTAGATCCATCCCTAATTCTTCTTGCAACATTCATTAGTTCAGCACCAATAACAAAAATTCGATTAACTTCCATATTTTTTAAAATTTTTAAGAAATCATCACTATATGTATCCCTACCAGTCAAAACGAGTGGATAATCTCCATTTAGAAGTGTTGGTTCCAAAAATCCCCCAGTACTAATATAGAGTACTTCTGAAGTTCCCCACTCATCAAGTAAAACTAGACTATTTTTGTATGGAGACCCTTGATCAACAATATTCACAGGTTTTTCAATTAAAGCAGCAACAGAAAGTAGTTCACGCCTAAAGTCTCTTTCAATACCACCAACTAAGTAAATTTCATTAAAATCAGTTAGTCTTGAAAATAGTGAACTTGTAGGAAATAAAACTAGGCCTTTTTTCTTATAAGCCAAAGGAATTGAGACTAAAGTATTTTCAGGTTCTAGAGTGGATGCCACAAACAAAGTCTCAGGAGTGAGCGCCTTAAACATAAATTCCTGAAATTCTTTGTAATCACGAAAGTCTTTTCTTGAGGCATCAATACTGTGAATTGCTTTTAAAAATGCAGAATAATCTTTTACAACTGGATTTCTCAAGTCTTCGTACACCGTAATACCTTCACCGACTAAGTTAGCCGCAATAATTTCTGATTGTGATTCGGTTAAAAGAAATATAACATCATCCCCTTGATAATGAGAATATTCCATTACAAGAAGCACAAATTTCCAGTCATTTGAGTTAATGATATTCAGCCCTGCAATGCCAGGTAACATCAAAAAAAACGCCAAAAGCCAGAGTTTTCTCATTATGGAATTAAGACTTAATAGTTTATAAAATCCCCCGCGAGCGGGGGAAAATTCTGCGAAGCAGGAAAAATGAATCCCGTTGCGACGGGATGAAAACGAAGATGAACCCCACCACCTCTAGTGGTACGGGGTGTATAAGTTCACCCGACCATTTATTCCCCGCAAAGTATCAAAACTAAGTGATTAGTTAAGTTCTATCCACAGATAGTAAGTTGTAGCGACGCCTTCGTCAGCATCTCCACTTTCTTCATTTTCTGGAATAAGTAATTGGTAGTCAAAGTATTGACCATTAAAACCTTGTTGATTCGCGAGTACATCAACAGCCCAAACAATATCGTCAGTACTAGTAAGATCTGTAGCTATTTTCTTAACAAAGTTATTAGTCCAAGCACCAACACCAGTTGAATTAACCGTAATTGCAGACTGCATACTTGGAGACTGGAATGTATTAACACCTGTATATGTGTTTGTGATACTGTCTATAACTGTATTAACATAATCGTATTGTGTATCTGCTTGATTAAGATAAGTCACATTAGTTCCAACAAAATCAGTTGGGTCAACACCAGATGCATCAGTTGTTGCGAACACCACTGAACCATCAGTCACAGTTGAAGCAACCCATGAATAAAATGTGTTTGAAGCAGTCTTTAGTTGAACTGAACCTGTTATGTTTCCCCATAGACCAACCCACCTATATGTTTTATCTTGAGTTGATAAATTGAAAGTATAAATTGTACCAGCTGTAGTCGAGATTGAACCATTTATTGGTACGAACGTTTCTGCAGTATATGTATCATTTGTTGTACCACCTATTGCTCGAACAGAGAGTGGTAGCAGTAACCCCAACCCCGCCAGGAGACCTATAAACAATAACGTCTTTACCAGCTTTCCCATCATTAATATCAACTCTTTGTAATATATATCTATATACCTGTCACTGAATAGTTATAACTATGAAATTGCGTATTAAAGCTTGTTGCCCATTAATTTGAACATACTCTTTAATTTGGCAAGTGAAGGTCGACTATATTCGACACCAGTTAATTTTGATGCAAGTTCATAAAACGACATAGCTGAACTCGAATACTTATTAAATTCAACTACAGGTTGCTTGTACGACAAAGATCTTAGAAGTGTCTCATCCCATGGTATCACTTTAATTACAGGCGTACCAGTCACAGCTTCAATCTCACTTGCTGTAACTTCATAATCTTTTTTCATTACTTTATTTAGTATAATTCCTTTGATCACAACACCCATACTCTTTGCAACTTCAATAGTTCGCATCGCGCCTGCGACATCTGGTAATGAGGGGGTTGTAACAACTAAGGCTTCATCACATACTTCCATGACTGAGAGTGCTTCGTTTCCCAACCCTGGAGGCGAATCAATAATTGAGGTAAAATAAGCTTCTTCAAAAACTTTTTTTAGTTTTGATGAATCAACACCAAGATAAGTTAGTGATACGTGACTAGGTACAAATTTTAGCCCCGTTTTATGAATATACATAGCTTCTAGAAGCGGCAGTCCTTTTTCCATTACATCGTGTAAGGTATTATCGTAATCAAAGACTCCTAGTTGAATTCCAAGTGTTGGGTTTTTCAAGTCAGCATCAACCACAACAACATCTTCACCTAAGTTGTGCATCGCCAAGGCGAGATTAGTTGAGACTGTAGTTTTTCCAACACCACCCTTTCCAGATAAAACACCCAAAACTCGCCTCATAATGACTCACCCTTTAGAGAGTAGTATTTCTTTCTGTCGACTCTCACCGACATCACAATTCCGTCCTTCTCAAGGCCATTTAGGTATTCACTAGATCTAGTTCTACTGATTTTTAAGATTCTACCAATCTCAGTCGATGTCTTTTTCCCCGACCTAAGAATTGCTACCATTTGTTTTTTTCTTTTGTATGAAACTCCAGAGTCTTTAGATTCTAGTCTTTTTTCAAGTTCTTCAATTCGAAATCCAAGTTCTTGAAGTTGTGTCAAATATTCTTCTGCTTCGTTACGCACACGTAGGTTTCTTGGCTCAGAAATCAAAGCCTTTAAACGCAAAACATCCTCTCTAACTCGGAGTTTTTCCATTATTAACCTTTAACAAGAGTATTTATATGAGTATCTCTGTCTTGTCGAATTGTCGGGAACTGTTCGAGGAAGTGTTGATATTTTATCCGACACGTGTAAAAACAGTCTTAATGGTCGACAGACTATATATTATTAGGGTTTAGGACGGAAGGTGTAAAAACAGATGGGGATGGGTCAAGACGGACTTCTTAGAGGATTATCCAGCTTTGAAGCGCGAGCTATTGCCCTCATTTTGCTTTTACTTATTGTCTTTCCAAACGTTTCACTAGCATCTTCAGAAAACCCTGATATCTCAATTGAGATCTTTGGAACTAACAATTCTGTCCGAGGCGAGACCCTAAACTTAACCGTTGCTGTAAGCGGAAGTTCTCGTCCAATAAACCTAACTTGGATCCTCCCCCTGGGATTTGAGAATTTAGAACCGGTAAAAAGCTATTGTGAGAACCTACCCTGTAACCAAACCCTAAAGGTCAGAATTAACGAGTCTAGTGGCGTAGGTAATCAGATTGTCGGTGTGGAGGTAGAATATGTTTAGGCCTCAACAACGTATAAGAGCGCAGATGCAAATAGTGGCAGCGATTATGCTGGCACTTGCCACTGCTACCACAGTTGTAGCCATAAACAATACAGACAACTACACCGACAATTTCACCGGTTTTTTACCAATAACTTTTAGTGAATTCAAATACCACACAGTAGAAGTTTATGCACCGACTGAGATCAAGATTGAGGGCACTACCCTTTGGGTTGAGCTAGACAACCACACAATAATTGAAAACTCAACAATTGCAATTTATTGGAATAATACTAACCAAACAGTTCTTGCAAACCCCAACTACACTTTAAATCTCCCAGTTGGAAATCATACCGTTTTAGTTGAATATGAAGAGCAAAATTACTTCCTTAAAAGTTTAGAAGAATTTAATGTGACTGTAAAACAAGCACCACAAGAAGAAATAATAATTGAAGACATTACACCCGACATCCCCATAATTTTACCAAGCCCCGTACTTGAGACCACAATTATTTTACCAGAAAAACCAACAAGAGGTCACCCATTTGAAATAAAACTCACAATTTTAAATCAAGGTTTAGTCCCAGTGCAAGGAGTTGGAGTATCTTGGACTACCGACCTAAATCACAGTGAATCAGATACATGTACAACTCTACTACCACAAGACACCTGCGTGTCGACACTTCTCGTCAATACAACGCAATTAGACGCCCCAGGAGTGCATAAATTTGATGTTATTATAAGTGTCGAAGCACCACATTTTGCTTTAGGTAACAATTATTCTGTATCCCTTTGGATGGATACGCTTTCTAGTTTTAATTCAGATAACCAAAATATAACAATTCAATTAACACTTGACAATGGAACTGGTCTTGCAGACCAAAATATTAAGTTGCTCGATTCCTCCCTCGAGTACACCCGCCAGACTAACATGGAGGGGGTTGCTGTATTCCCCCTCATCGCAGCTGGCACAATTAACTATTCAGGAAATGACTCAATTTTCACAAATCCATCTGAAATTTCATTTAGTTTAACTTTAGAAGAACCACTAAAGCAAGTAATTACACCTCAAATTGCAAACAACCCGCCAGAATTTATTGACGTCATTGACAATGTTGTTTTCTTTGAAAATGACACTTTCGTTCTAAACTTTTCAAACACTATAGTAGACAAAGACGGGGATCCATTAACATATCGTCTAATCGTTGATGATCCAACTGTACAAGGATTACGATATGAATTTGTTGGAGACACCCTTGTGTTTGAGAGTGATTGGAATACGGATTTCAGAATTAGCGGATTTTTGAATGCAAGTGATGGCGAGAGTTGGACTGTATCTAAAGATTTCTTAATCATTGTAGAGATGCAAGAAATATTTTTACCAAGTGGGAGTTTAGTTACTTGGAGTTTCCCTCAAAATCTCAACTTTAACGAGAGAGTAAATTTTTCAGTAAAGTTTAGAGCTAATGATATTGCAAATCCCTCATCAGTTGAGAAGACTGCACTCCCCGTAGAAGAAGGTTTTTGGGACCCAGAAACTAAGATTTTCACATATCAAATTTTACCACGAACTTGTGGAGACGTTTGGATGGACTTTCAAGTCGGGTATACTAGTTCTGAGAATGGTAGGGCCTATTGGGAAAAAATTTACCCCACAACGTTTGTTAATTGTGATTTAGACCTCATGGAAAAAACCGAACCATATGTAAGAACTATGCAAGACAGGGCATTAGTCTCATACTTAAAAGAAGAAATGAGTCAGCCAGTTGCCGGAGAACCCGTAAAGCACAAAAGAATTTTGAGTTTTAATGGTGTCTTTTTAGAAGATGATGTTGTTATTGAATTTGACCCAAGACTACCGGCACACACAACAGCACTGACTAAATTCCCAGGCCCACATATAATGGAAATTAGAAACCAACAAAGTAAACTCCTAAATGATGTTCCACGGATTAGAGGCCAATCAGTTGACGTTTTTGAAGGAATTAGACCCATAGTTGAAGGCCAAACTGGCCAATTTAGTGGAAAAGTAACTATGCAAATTACAAAAGATATGAAAGAAAGATTTGAAATCGAATATGAGACCCAAGCACCAATAGTTGAAGAAGTTATAACTCAAAATAACGGAAATTGGAGAAAGATTATCAGAGTAAAAAGCGATATGCACTATGAAGACGTTCTAATTGATACAGATATTCCTCAAGACAAAATTTTAAACGTTAATCTTCAATCAAACAAATTTAAGTTTGGTTCAGATGAACTACCTTCATTTAAAGCTAATTTAGGTGGAAAAGTACTACAAATTAATGTTGCTGAGACACCAAGCGGACTAAAGACTACGGGATTAGTTGCAAACCAACAGGCATTTGAGAATATCCCACAAACTAGTTTTGCAGTTCAAAAACCAAATACAGACTTTAAAGTAAAGCTTGAGAATGGTAAATTTAGATGGCAAAGCGATCTATCAGACAAAGTCTTTTTCATTGATGAGGAGCCAATCTCCAACATTAAGGCGTATTTGAAAGATCCAAGAGGTAAAATTTTAGAGGGTTTTGTAAGTATAGTACAAACAGGTAACGACTTTGACTTTTCAATCACTAAACCCAAGAATTTCAGAGGCGGAGAGTATACTTTAGTAATTGACGCAGGAGTACAAAAGGAAGAAATAACCTTTGAATGGGGTCTTGTAACAATAAACACCAAAAAGAGCATTTACAGACCAAGGGAAATAGTTGATGGTTACATAGTTGTTTTAGATAAATTTGGTAGTCCTGTAAATGATGCAGACATTAATTTGACAGTCACAGGGCCGGGATTATTTACAGAAAAATCAACCAGTTCAAGTACAATTACACGAGTTGGTGAGGGGATTTATTACACAACTTGGCAAGTTTTTAGTGAAGGTACACATTTCATGAATGTTTCTGCATCCGGATTATTTACAGATCACCGATTTAGCTCAAATCTATTAGTTGACAAGAACCCCGAATTTGACATATTAAGAAGTGCACCACTTAGCATATATCCAAGAGAAGGACCATTTAGTTCTAAGATTGGGGTTTTCTCAAGAGATAAGACAAGTTTTGATTTAGTTGAATACTTACCAAAAGATTTTATAATATTTAGTTCAGGTGGGGCAACAATAACAGAAACCCAAGATAGCTATGAACTAACGTGGAATAATATTGAGAACGGTTCAGTTGTTGAATATTGGTTTAATACCCCAGAAGTCTGGCCATATCTTTATGAAATGCGAGCAAAGGCAGATGACTTTTTAGAAACACGGCCGTGGTATTTGGCAGTTGACCCACCAGCATATTGGTTTAATTACACTTGGCAATATCGACTAAAGTTTAATGTTAGTGAAAATTCAGGACTTAATCAAAATTATTACCAAATTCAATTAGGACCTTTAGACACAGAAGAATTAATCACAAACAACAGTATGCAATCAGATTGTGGGGATATTCGATTTACTAATGAGACGGGTAGCGAATTAGCACATTACGTGATTCCCCCCTACCTTGGCTTCAAGGACTTAGCCATCCAAAACATTGGTGGTTGTGATAACGATGATACCAAAATTTGGGTTCAGTTAGACAATTTGCCTGCAGATTCAAACACCACATTCTACCTGTATTATGCACCACTAATCACAGTAAATGATACAGAAGATATTGATGCAGTATTTAGTTATCCTAGTGAGCAACCAATTTATTACCCCATTGGGACCGTTAATGCAGGTCTTGCAGGA
>JAAOXU010000021.1 GCA_018220935.1 Candidatus Altarchaeota archaeon
ATGAGAGTAAAGTTACACCGGGAGAAATTCCTAGATAATTTGAATAATTTCCGGCAATAATTCCCCCTACATGAGTTCCATGATCAACAAGGGCCCCAGTAGCACCAGGACAAGTATACTGGAAAAATCTGCCTTCATTTACTAAAGTCGTAAAGAAAGGGTTTGAAGACTCAATTCCTGAATCGATTACTGCTACCCTAACACCTTTACCAGTAAAACCAAGCTCGTTTGTCAGATTAATTGCATTGATTATTGAGGATGATACATCTAGTTGTGATTTATATCTGATTGGAGGAGCCAAAACTTGAAATGCATCATCAACTAAAGGTTCATTAAAAGTTTGTAGGGGCAAGTTAAGGGGATCACCCCACGTTGGTATTAATAATACACATAGCAAGACTGAAACCCATCTATTCACAAGAAGTAAAAAACCAATCAACTAAAAAGGTTTTCAAGTCTAGACTTGAACTCATCAAACTTATCGAGTTTTACGTGACCCCCACTAGCCTGTGGATGTCCACCACCATCACCAATTCCTTTTGTGAGTTGTTTTACTAAAGTGTTAAGATCATCTCCGTTTCTAAAACTAAGCCTCACTGAATCTTTTTCAATTTGAGCAATCACTATCATCTTGTCTGGGTATTTGTCTTTTGAGAAAGCAGAGACTAAACTTTTAATTCGGTAAGGTGAACTAAATTCAAGTAGGATATACTTGTCTTTTACGACTTCATTACCTAGGGCTTTGTCAACTTCAGATAGAATAAATTCTTTTGATTTCTTCAGATTCTTTGCTAGGCCTACACCCTTTAAGAATTCAGTTGGTGATTTTGCTTCTTTTATTGCACTTAATGCTTCTAGTGCACCTTTTGATCTATTAAGCGAAACGTGAGAGTCAACCATCAAAGCCATTTCCCCCAGTTTATGTTGGACTAACGTTTTTTGGTTTATTTCTGGAACAAATTCAGGCCACTGTTGTTTCACTACGTCCCAAAATTTCAGTGGAACTCTTTCGCTTCCCCAATCAGCTACGACTGCAAAAGCAGATTTCCAGGCATCATGAAGTTTACCAAATAGTGCATAAGTAGTAAATGAGACTGGCCACTCAAAACCCGCAAGTCTAGGATTAGCATAAATCAAGTTTAGTCGATCAGATACATGATGATCTATTGAAAAATTGTAATTTGAGGTGGTTTTTACCAACGAGAGATCAAGTGTGATATTGTTTTTTCCCTCAACTTCAATCTTAGAGCCGAGACTTGGATGAAGACTGTGCTTTAGTTTTAGCCTTGATAGTTCAGTTGATACAAAATATGCAGACACGATACCATCACAATCAGCATGAAAATGCAGTTTTATCACTTTAAACCCAGCCGGAAAAGTATATAAGTTTATATGCCTCTTTCCACTAATGGTAAGCGAAACTACTCCCGTCACTTCTCTAAAAAAGTTAAAGGATGAAATTGACACACTAAAAAGACAAATTAAGCCCGTTGACGCTCAATTGCTACTTAGATTACTCGATTACGTGGAATCTCGAGAAAAATTGACAAAAAACTTGTTAATTCATATGAATGCAGTTGAAGGTCATATTGTTAGAGTAACTGAATTGTTGCAGAAATTGCCACAAGTAAATATTGGTCTTTTAGCAGATTCATTGCAAGCTCAAATTCCAAAGTTGGATGAAATTGCATATAATACTCGAAAAATGGTAGATTATCTAGAACTCGCCGCAGGCGTTGAACCAGAGGACAAGCCCAAAGAGGAAAAGAAAGCTAAGAAAAAGGAAGAAAGTACTGAAGAGTCATCAGAAGAAGAAAAGACTGAAAGCGGTAAAAAAGAGGGAAAAGACGATTCAAATAGTAAACTTGGTAAAATTGAAGAGCAAAATAAAGCTCTAATTAATGCACTAGGTAATATTTCAGAAAATTTGGATAAAATGGGGAGTAAATGAAGGGAACAACGCCGATTATTGCAGTGATTTTATTGCTTTTAATCACAATAGCAGCAGGTGGTTCTACATACCTATGGCTTAGTAGGACTCAAAGCAAACTTTTTACACAAACCACTACAGGAATTGAAGAGAGTGGAAAAGATGTTTACGGTAGATTAAGTATCGTGAGCACATGGAATGAATCATCACAATTATGCGTACTAATAAGGAATGGCTCAGATCAAGACATTACATACAAAGCTGCAGATCTCACAAAAATGGCAGTGTTAGTAGATAAGATACCTTGTACCTTTAACACGACAGGACTAAACGATATGCGGCAAAGCGAAGTGAGTAGTTTTTGCATTGATAACTCGACTAGTAAGTGTAGATACGATGGAACTGAGAGTTCGATACTCATAAAAGTCGAGCCGCCTTTTGGTAATGGTGATAGTTATGAATTCACATATCCGTAAAATGAAAGGGGTTAGCGAGCTGGTGGGAAACGTCCTAATGTTACTCGTTGTAACAGGACTCATTTCCGAGGCGTTCCTATATGGGATGCCAATTTTAAGAAAACGAATGGATCAAGCTACTGTATCCTATGTTGAGGAAGCCTTAGGAGATCTTGCTAGCGCAATGGAATCTACGGCTAGAAACGGTGGGGAGACTACTATTCGACTTGAGAGTCAGTCTCGATTTGGAACACCGCCAGAAATAAAAGTCACTAAAGACTCTTTAGGATATTATATTGAACTTCGTGGTGCGGCCCAAGTCGCACACTATGCACCCTTTGATGTACCACTCAACGATTTTATTGAACCGGTTAAGTCAGGGGAACTAGTACTTGGAACTTTGGGAGTAAATCGAGGAGCAGTTGTCACGGGAAGATCGTCTAAATTAAGTGGAGGTATACGAAATGTTCTTTCAGTTAGGACACGCCCAATAAGAGACGCTGCAAAGGATGTATTAACTTTAATTGAAGTTACTCCCGCCAAGGGAAAGAGTTCAAAAACCACATTACCCACAAGTGTATATTTGAGTAGGAGCGGGGAGAGGCTTGAATCACGATTAGAAAGCAATCAAACTGTTACATACAACATCATAACACTTGAGGTTGGTTTTGAATGAAAGGTGTTAGTTCAGTAATTGAGACTGTGTTGATGGCAGCAGCAGTAATAACATTTTTAGTTTATCTTATGGGTGCCTTTGGAACTTTTACAGAAATGGTTGTAGGGGAGCGAACTAGAACAGCACTAAATATTGACGCACAAAAAGTAATTAATGCAGTATTACTTGCACGACGTGAAGTTGGGGCAGGTGACTCAAAATTTTATATTGATTTAGCAGACTTACCGAGTGAAATTGAAATAAAAAACGGACATGTAATTGCGAGAACTAGAACTATTAGTGTGAATAAAACTATTTTTAATTTAGATTCATATGTTAGTTTTCAAGGTGTAATTGTAAATACTCAAGGTAAGCGGCCGTTTATTAGGAGCTCTGGAGACGTAGTGACTTTAGGTGTTGAATGATGAAAAAGATTGGACACGGAGCAGAGGCAGAAATTTTTAAAGATAAAGATATTGTAGTCAAAAAACGCATAAAAAAGGGTTATCGTCATCCCAATATTGATACAAAAATAAGACGTGAGAGAACTAAAAAAGAAGCAAGATTGCTCCAAAAAATTAGAGGACTAAGGGTACCAAGAGTAAACACCATTAGTGAATTTGAATTTTCAATTGAGTTTATCAAGGGCGATAAACTAAAGGATTTACCGCTAAAGGATCTATCAAAAAAAATAGGGGAAGTCATTGGAAAACTACACGATCAAGGTATATATCACGGGGATCTCACGACATCAAATATGATCCTTGAAAATGATGATGTCGTTTTAATTGACTTTGGCTTAGCAAATAGAGGCAATATTGAAGACTTTGCAACAGATCTTAAAGTATTATTTGAAGTCGCATCAGCGACACACAATGATTTTTCAAGACCTGAGTTTTTTAGTGGTTACTCTGAATTTATGAAAAAAGAAAAAGAAGTAAAAAAACGACTCGAGAAAGTCTATACTCGAGGACGTTATCTTAAAACTGAATCTAGAGTGAGTCGATAATCACATTTCTAGAAGCAGTCACATCAACATCTTTTAGGAAAGCCTCAACCGCTTCAAGACGAGTACGCACAGGCGTATGTATCCTCAAAATTTTTTGACCAGCTTTAACAGATGATCCAGGTAGTTCTAGAATATCAACACCAGCACCCTTTATGGCAGGCGCACCCGCCAACCTTGCAAGTTTTGCAATAATATCAGAATCGTACATAATGTGATTAGTCGTCTCATCTGAGAGTATCTCGTGAGTATATTTTCCAATTGAGATATCCTCAGACTTAATATTTGGATCTCCACCTTGGGCCTGAATTATTTCTTTAAACTTTTCATAAGCTTTTCCAGTCTCTAGTAAGTTTAGTGCTAATTTGTATCCATTTTTCTTACCAGCCATTTCAAGCATCTCACCCGCAAGCTTTAGGGATTTTTCAGTTAAATCAACTGGGCCTTTCCCTTCAAATACACGTAAAACATCCCTAGCTTCTAAAGATGGACCAACACCATTACCAATAGGTTGATATCCATCAGTAATCAAAACGTGAACATCCATGTCAAGAGTCTTACCTAAATTCTTGAATCGATATGCTAGGTTTCTTGCTTCACCAATATCTTTTACTTTTGCACCAAGAGGTATATCAATTAACACTTTATCTGCACCAACTGATTTTTTCTTAGCTAGAATTGATGCTAGCAAAAACGACGGTGGATCCAGACGCAATGGGTATCTTAGTTTTAGTAAGATATCGTCAACAGGAGCAAGATTAACAGACCCACCCCAAATCATAGCAGCCCCGTGTTTTTGTGTCAGGGCTTTCATTTCTTTAGCAGAGTACACAACATTACATAAAACTTCTAAGACATCAGCAGTGCCAGCAGGGCTAGTTATAGCACGGCTACTAGTTTTTGGAACTAAGTATCCAGCCGCAGCCACAATTGGTACAACGATTAAAGTTGTACGGTTACCAGGAACACCACCAATACTATGTTTATCTAGCACAGGACTTTTCTTAAAAGAAATAGTCTCCCCAGCTGAGACAATCGACCTTGCTAGTTGTTCTTCTTCTTCAAAACTAAGACGCTGTACATATGCACTCGCAACAAAGTATGACGCTTCAACTGAGCTTAATTTATTTTCCATTAAGTCATAAACAATTTGTTTTATCTCATGTCGTTTTAGTGGATCCCCCATTAGTCTTTTCTTAATGTATCCCACTGACTTTGGCTTAACAAAGGGTTTAACACCCACTTCAATGGGTAATTTATTATTTAATTTATTAACGGTCTCTTTGAAAAAACCAATTTCACCTTTACGTATTGAGGTATCACAAAGTTCAGTTACTGCAATAAATTTATCACCTTTCCAAAAAATTTCAACCCTGTCATCAAGGTGTATATTCATATTTTTTGCATCTTCATTATTAATTACAACCGCATATGGATTGTCCCTACTTACATCTAATTTTTTTACTTTAAACACTTAATTCACCATCTTTTTATTCCTGCAATTCCACCAAGGCCATCAAGCCTTTTAGTTGCATCTTCATTTTTACCAACAAGCATAACCCGACCCCCACCGTATTTTACCTTTTCTATTAAACTTCTAAGATCTGAATAGTTTGAGTCACGTATTGAATTAGAGATTAGGTTTGATGATACGACTAAAATTTCGACATTTTTTTGTTCACAAAAAGTTTTAGAGTCATTTAATCCATAAAAGGATTTACCGGATTTTATCTTATTAAAAATTGATTCAACTGTATTATTTTCTTCTGCCTCTCGTATCACGACTCCAACTTTTTCTAGTGCACCCCGAGAAAATACTTCACGAAGTCCAGATTCACTAACTGAACTTGCACCCTCAAGAATAGTTTTGTATTCGATTTCTGAGACTAGTTTATCTTTTACAAAACCAGGTCCAGCCACCACTACATATTCAGGATTAATTTCACTTAAGCGTTTTTTTACTTGACCAAAAAACTGCGAAAAGTCTTGAGCCTCATCTGAGTCTTTTGAAGCTACACTTGATTTTATCCAAAATCTCTGTCTACCGTGAGCAATCATGGCCTCATCTCGATCTATTAGTACTAAACAAACATCTGCTTGCTTAGATTTGGCTTTTTTTAGTAAATCGATCTCCATTGAGCTAAAATCTTTGTATACATTTAGTTTATCCCCCGGAGCAACTGAAAAACTATGATTTCCTCTTGCATCTTCAGGACCGTCCACGATTTCACCAGATACGCGTAAACTAACAGTATATTCTTCAAATTTCACGGAATTTACCTTTATTTTCAAAAACATCGGCTTTTTTTCGGCTTCAGACCGATCCCCTAAAGAAAGTTTAACTTTTCTTAAGGTTTTCATGCCCACAAGGTCACCTATGTGCACAATCTCAGATAAGAGCCACAAATCATCTAGGCTTTCTGGAACAAGCGAAGATTCTCCTTTTTTCAGCTTTGTGCGCATGTAACTTGATAGCTCGCTACTTTTAAATACTGAGCTTACCCTAGCCTTTTGTGAAAGGATTAGGCTTACCGGAAGTGGTAATTGTTTTGGGTCTAATGATAGTCTTAATTGCTGGTTTCTTGCCATCAAGTACACTTCAAGAGACAAAAGAGGTTTTGATACTCAGTAAACAAGCTGGAGCTTTAGGCTCAGATGGATATACTTATCAGCACATAAATCTAGCAAGTAACTTAGTATTATCCAAAGGAATAGAAGGAACTCCACTTTTGACACAAGCAGGTCCAATTGAAGTTGCAAAAGGTGCAATAACCGCACAAGAGCATACAATTGAATTTGAAGTACCAGATCACGTTAGAAATAAATTAAGTTCAGCATCTTTAAGTTTTAGAATAGTTGATACCAATAAGTATGGACCACTAAAAATTAATCTTAATGGAGTTGATGTGTGGAGTCAGACTGCTGTTAGGGGACAAACCATTAGTATTGATTTACCACTCAGTCAAATTTTATCAGAGAATATTGTTAGAATAACTGCAGGATCTTCAGGTTGGAGGTTATGGTCACCCACATTTTATATCATGGAAGATATTCAGGTAAGTGAAAGATTAAGCAGTGGTGAAGAAAAGTCTTTTAGTTTTAAGTTGACAGATGAACAACTTGAAAAATTCAATAAGGGACGAATTTACATTGGAAATGTTAACCCCGTAATTCAAGGGGAACTTGCAATGATACTAAATGAAGAACGTGTGATATTTAGAGGCGTTCCCGGAAAGGGTAGTGTCATTAATAGTTTCTCATCAGGTGTAAAAGAAGATAACACTATAACGTTTAAACTAATTGAAGACGGTCATTATGAAATGAGTAATATTGAAGTTATTGTTTTCACTTCAGCTAATTCAACCGGTGGTTTTTCGAGTGATTTTTCAATACCTCTTGAGGACTTATCAAAAATGCGAAGTGGAACGACTGAAGGTGTTATTGAAATTAATGTTTTAAGTTCAAGTGGGGACTACCCATTAAGTGTAATTATAGCAGGGGAAACTGAAGCAGAATTATACAATCAAGTTACAGATGAAGGCCAGTTAGTGTTAAGGTTTACAGGGTTTGAAGCCTCAATAAGTAATACTTTAGTAATTAACAGCGTTGGAGACTATAATTTGGGGTTAGTTAATATTAAATTGGTGAGAAAATGAGAATACATTTAGTACTTGCCGCCATGGTATTTTTGGCTGGGTGTGTTGGGGGGGGAAATGGAACAACCACAGATAATAAAGAAACCACAACAGGTACTGAGACAAAAAAAGTTTATGGGGAAGAACTTCATATTAGTATTGATGGCTTACCAACTGAGATGTCAGGAGTAGAGACTGAATATTTTAAACTTATAACTGAAGCAGAAGAGAGTGTTGAGAATGTTAGAGTCTTAGTATATAACTTGGGGAGTTATCTTGACAGTTCTTGTGCAGGGAGTAATTCACTTAGAGACGTGACTGGTGGAGAAGTTAAGGAAGTTAGCTGTACGCTAAATATGATTGAAGAACCACTCGAAGAGATTGAACAAGAAATATTTTATGAAGCAACTTACAAAGTTAAGGAGTATGCAGGTCAGGTTTCACTAAAAGTATATGATAGTGATGAATTTGAAAGAATTAATCCTACAAGTGAGAGGGACAGTGTTGACTTAGGAGTTGGAATTTTAAGTATTGAGGAGAATAATGTTGAAGAGGGGAGTAGTGTCGACATTAATATTGAACTAGACGGGGACTTATCAACAGGTGACTGTGGTTGTAATATTGAAAAAGCAATTGTTAAGATTCCAAAAGGTTTTAGTGTATCTGGATTTACAGGTTGGACTAGGTATTCTTGTGGAACGTTTAATTGTTATCAAAGACAAAATATTGATACGCCTTTAATTTCAAAAGCGACTATCTCAATTAGTGGCGTAGTAAAAACGGACACATTCTACATTGGTGCTGAGATTAGTGGCGCTTGGAAAGTTTCAAGGGGCTCAGATACTGTTATTCTTTTAGATTAGAGGAATGCATCTTTAGCATCGTTTATGATTTTTTCGTCTTTTATGGATTTAGCTTCAAATTCAATAGCTTGAAGTTCCATATTACTTGACTTTTTCTCCCAGCTTACCCGCTCTCTAACTTTCAAAAAGACTGGATATCTTACAGCTTCCCCCACCACTAAAGCTTCACCAACTTGCAAACTAGTTAATGATTTTAGTGTATTATTAGTTACACCCTCACTACTTTGACCTATATGGTTAAGGTCATAGGGGTTAGTTATTCGCATAATAATGTGGGTATTACATTGACTAAGGACTGTAGTTGAAAGTTTTATGGGTCTTTGAGATATTATAACTAAAGAACAAAGAAACTTTCGCCCTTCTCTTGCAATAGTTTGAAATATTCCAAGAGTTGGTGTATCTGCTTGACTTGCACCCTCTGGAATAAAATTGTGAGCTTCCTCAACAAACATTACAAGTGGTGGAATTTTCTCAAACCTTCTTAGTTTGAATAATTCTCGAGACAACCAAAGAACAATTAAATCTCGTACTCTTTTTTGAATATTTTCAGATAAATCAAAAACAGTCATATATCCAGGCTTAATCAAATCAATTAATTTATGGTGTTCTTCTTTTTCACCAGGTCTTTTAGTTATTAGATCCTCAGTTGATGAAAAAAGACCAGTCGCGTGCAACCCATTTAGCCACCTTACTAATGCGGCTTTAGTTTTTGGTGGAACAGATCTTGAAGACACTTCACTAACAAGGTCCTTAAAGTCGTAAATTTGCCCATTTAGTTCCCTTATTATTTTATCTAGTTCTGCAATTTGAACGTGGGTTAAAGTAGTAAATACACTAATTTCTCTAGCAGATAATTCTGGAACTGGAATTTTTATTTTGATTACTGAATTCACTTTATCTGAAAAATTCTTGAATTTTTTAGGTGGTTTTTCAGCAAAACCCGCATATTCACCATGAACATCAAAAATTACACTAGCTACTCTTCCGTCTTTCTTACTTCGACTAAGTACTTCTTCAATCAATACACTAGTAAGATAACTTTTCCCTGCACCAGACATGGCAAGGATTGCTAGATGTTTTTGAAAGGTTTTACCTAATCCGAGTAATACAGGAACGTTGTGATGTATAACATCACCAATATTTAGCCCAGTATTGTTAAATCCAAGAAAATTTGACAAAACATCCTCAGATACAACTTCAACTACATCCCCTGGACTAGGGGGGATGGTAGGTCTTACAGTTAAGTTTCCAGATATTACTCCTAAAGGTATAGCTTCAGCCACTAAAAACTCCCATTCATCAACTTGAAATAATTGTTCTAGGTTATCTGATTCAACAACTGTTTCAGGGTTAGCGTAGTATCTATTAGTTTTAATCACATTCTCGACCATGGCAATCATCAAACCCTCTTCAGTATTTACTCGTACAAATTGGTCTTTACTGACCCTTTTACTCTTAGAAATTACAAATGCAAAGAAACTTGGACTGGGTCCGTTTTGAGTAGAAATTACTTTTCCTATATCCACAAAGTAATTTTGCACTTATGTTTTAAAAACATATTAGAAAGCGTGCCACTAAACTGGTCTATTTTCCCGTCTTAGACTCATCACCAAAGGTGATTTAGATTTTGAATAAAGCATTTTTTGAATAGAAATCATATGACGAGCACTAAGCTTAGCCCGAGCATCTGCTTCAACTATTACTGAAGGTATACCATAGCTTGGAAAAGCTGCTAAACTAAGAATCACCTGAGCAACTTTTTTTAATGTGGTTTTTGGAGTCTTAGATGCCACCTCAATTCGAATTGGTCTGTCATACTTAGCAGTTTTAATGTAAAAACCAAAAACTTCTAGTTTGTAAGTCACATCTTGAATTCCTGATAATTTGAAAGCAAGGGTTCGTTCACCAACTTGAAGTGCATCATACAAAAGTGCAGTATCCCTAAACTTAAAGTTATTTGAGAAAAGCTCTTGTTGTTTATTGGGTAGTCCTGGTACTAAAGTCTCAAATAAAACTTTACTAAAATATTTACTACGACTATCTTCCACAACACCAACTAAACTAACGCCATGATCCTCACAAACCTTATGAAGTTCATTATATTTTGCAACAACTGATTTGTAAAGATGTTTTAGATCTGTAGTTTTAGCGATTCTAGTACTTGGATGTGGATAAAGAGGTCCATCAAGAAGAAGATATTGCAACCCTTCAGTCTTTGCAACTTCAATTGCTTTTGATATTTCTTCATTCATCCGGTAAAGAGATGCTATAGTCATTAATTCACCATCATCACCAGAATTAACTTCCGCAATAAAGGGCATTTTTTGTGGGAAGACTTTACTTTTTACAACTTGTCCATTTTGGTAGTCAAAAATTACACCGACTGCTCGAGTTAAAACTATATCAATACCGTGAAAAGTTTTAGTCAAAAGACCACCATCAATCCCCCCAACTACAAAATTCAAAGGGACTTTTTCTACTTTGTTAAATATTTTATCATCGGTAAGATTACCTACCCTGAACCCGAGTTCAGAAATTGAACGAAGTGCATTACTGTTTTTTTTTCTTCTTTGTTCTAAATCCATAATACGATTGGCAATTCTACCCACTGTAGCTTTTAAGGTAGAAATTTCCATTTTATATTACCTCTTGAGTTATTGGCGCTTCACTTGATGTACCTCTAATTTTTGGTAATAAGAACTTCCAAAATACACCAGCACCAATAATAAGAGTAACCACAGCAATTATTATGGAAAGACTACTTGATTCTTCTTCAGTTACACTAAAAATAATATTTTCTGCTTTTTTCAAATTAAGTTTTGCCGAACTAAATTCATTTTGACTAACATCCCTTCTTGCCTCAGTTAAGTAACGTGATGCTTCAACATATGATTGCTGGCTTAAAAGATCAACTTTAGTTATAAGTAATGATTCATCTTCATTTAATCTCTCAAGAATAGATTGGGCATCTGAACTGATAAAAATGTCAAAAGATTCAGTTGAAACATATTCAGTGAAAGTCTCAGATACCACAGAAATCTCAACGTATTCACTACCGCTAGCAGATACAGGGGGATTAACGTATATGGTAATTGAAGCTTCACTATTTTGAGTTGCAAGTCTTTCTGGTCCAGAAACCCACGAAGGGCCATCTATTGAAATTCTAAAAGTATCATCTAAACCACCAGTTCTAAGACTAATATTAAAATAATCTTCAACCCCGGGGGAAATTGCATAATCTCTATCGGAGATAATTTCAGGATCAAAAACACCAACAGTCAAAGTTAGTGGGAACTTCAAATTATATGTTCTCGTTTTAACTTCAACATCTGTGATTAATTCATCTGCCTCAAAGTATTCAGGCGGCCTTACTCTTAATTCAATATCCTTACTTGAATCAGCAGGTAAGTAAACAAAAGAAGGTAATAAAATTATATCAGTACTTGGTATAAAGTCAACTTCAAAGCCTTCCCCTGCATTATTTTTTAGTACGTAATCAAAATAAACTGAAGAACCACTAATTGCTTTTAGTTTAGAAGGGCCAATAAATTCAATTATTTTTGGACCCACGATTGGTACGATTTTTGGAATGTCTCTAGTTTGTAGAGTTGCTAAATCAATTGCAAAAAGCCTAAGATTTACTTCATCAACACTAGAACATGATTCAGCCATAGTAGAACCAACATCATTAAGCAGAGCATCTAAATCAATTGTATATAAATATAGGTCTTCTCTTATAGGTCTATAATATTCAAGACTTCTATTATCTTCAAACCCTTCAACTAATCTTTCAATTAGAATAGTTAGAGATTCAGAACTTGAGAACAGTTTAGATGCAGAATCAGTCGTCATCTTTAATTTTTCAACTTCAATCATTTCACCTAGTTGAATCAAAGTTTGTGTAGTATCTTCATCCATGTTAGATGAGAGAAAGTATATTGCTTTTGAGAACATCAAAGTTTTCCTACCCGCATTAAAAGCTTGAGAATCTTGATTTGACATAGCACAAGACCCACCAACATAAAATTCCAGTTTTCGCTTATTAATTTCACCAACATAAGCAGTCATAGTCGCAACACCATCTCGGATAAGAAGTGCAGGTTCAGAATAAACATAGTAATATAGTTCAGGATCAATAGTTCCAGAAGAGATCACAACCACAGACATATTGTTATTAGCATATGCTACTACCTCGGGAATTTCTCTAGTTGAAACTTCTAAAGTTGTTATCTTTTCAGGTGATAAATCAAGCTCAAAACTTTTAGTTACCCCAGACCTAGTTGAAGTAACATTTACTAAAAGAATTTCTAAACCGATTTGTAAGTCGGGTACAGTATAACTAAAATCAATATCATTATCTTGGCCCTTATCAAGTTCTCCAGGATCAGTAATTGAAAACTCCCATCCATCACCAACAGAAACATCTAGGTCGTAACTATCTGTCTTGTAACCTGTGTTAATAATGGTTAAAGGTATATTGTATGTTTCACCCGGTCTAAAATTGGGGAGTTCTGGAACTGAGACTTCAAAATCATAAAACTCAAAGATTTGATGTTGACCAAAAAATGATTTTTCGTCAGTTGCTGCTACAATAAACACCTGATAAATCCCAGCAGCAACATCTATACTCTCATAGGTTAGTTGACTCACCTTTTGGATGTTGTCACCTTCAGTATTAAGAGGGCTTATTAGAGTTGATGTAGACTCAAAAAGTTCATCATTTGAAAAGATTGAAAAGAAAAATCTGATGTCTTCCTCTTCACCATTTGAGACGTTGTATTCAAATTTTTTGGTGTTTGGATTAAAAAGAACACTAGTCCCAAAAGTAATATTTTCATCATTAAAACGTCTAGACTCATTTATCTCCCAGCCTAAATTACTACACCTTGGTTCCCCTTCACTGTTGTTTGTAACAATCTCGATTGAAAAATCATTAGTTGAAAAACCAAAGGGGATAAAAAAGGTATAATTAGTTGAGATTCTCATGGACAAAGTACTAGGATAATCAACACCAGGGATCATAGGTCTATTAAATTCTGCAAAACTCGCTGTTGAATATTCAGGCATATACTTTAGAATATCAAGTTTAGGTTCAATTTCAACTACTAGCATACCGGATGAACCCCTGTATGACGAAGTATTCTCATAAATTGCAAAATCAGTAAAATCATCACTACAACGGTCTTCCCAATAATCCCAAGTATATGTTATTGCGAGATTTGGCACCATAAGAAGTGCAATTAGCAGTAGTCTTTTCATTTATTTCACCCCTAAAGATGCAAGTTTTGCGAGTAAGGCATCAAGTTGTATGAGCTCAGTTGCACCTTCAAGTATACGAAATTCAAACTCACCGATAATATTTATCAACTCCGCCTTAATTTTGTCATTTATACCACTATTAACGATGTATGAGTGAATTTCCTTTAAAATTAAGTCTCCACTAAGCCCCCTATTTACGAGTAAACCTAACATTAATTTTCTTGAATCACTAAATTTCCCATCAAGGGCCAAATTAATCATTTCTTTGATTTCTTTTGGCTTGGCGTGTGATGCAGTCTCATACACATCATCCTTACCAAAACTTCTATCAGTTGAAGATACAGATTGTAGTAGGTTTATTGCAGATCTAGCATCCCCATTAGAGAGTTCAGTTAGAGCATGAAGGCCTTCGTCACTTGGACTTAAACCCTCATTCTTTGCAATTTGTTTTAGCATAAGGTAGATATCTTCATCTACAAAACCACGGAACCTAAATACCACCGTTCTACTTTGAATTGGTTCAATTATTTTACTAGGATAGTTACAACTTAAAATAAATCTACAGGTGTTTGAAAATTTTTCCATCGTCCTTCTTAAGGCCTGTTGAGCATCTTTAGTGAGGGCATCAGCTTCATCTAAAAATATTATTTTAAATGAGCCCCCTAACGGTTGAGTCCTTGCAAAATCCTTTACTTTGACTCTAACAACATCAATTCCACGCTCATCACTAGCATTTAATTCAAGATAATTGTCCTTCCAAAATTCACCGAAAAATTCTTTTGTGAGAGCTAGTGCCGCCGTAGTTTTTCCTACACCAGGCGGACCAGCAAATAGCATATGGGGTATAGACTTTTTATCCACAAAGACCTGCAAACGCGAAATTATGTGTTTTTGGTTAATCATTTGTGACAAAGTTTCTGGACGATATTTTTCAGTCCAGATTCGATTAAAGTCCATAAATAGAAAAACAGGGTAGAGAATAAAAAGCTGTTGTAAATCAAACCGGACATAATTTAAACTGTTAAATTTTAGTTAATAATGCGTAAAGCCCTGCTAGTCTTATTTTTACTTGTTGGGGTACTTGGTGCGTCAATACCAGTACCAGCAGTAACAAATGATGGTGGTGGCCTTACTGCTAATTTAGTATGTGAGGTCAGTGAAGGAAAGGGTAGAATTTTGGTCGCGACTGAGCCCTTAGTTGGATTAGATACACAACAATCAGAAAAAAGAGCCGTTGAGTTTGTAAAAAATACTCTTGGAGTTGATTTAAGTGATAAAGACATAGTCTTTATTTTTGAGACTAATTTAACTAAAAGCATTGATGGTGGTAGTGCCGGAGCCGCTATGGCCCTTTGTCTTTTGTCTGAACTAACAAACAGAGAACTGAACCCACAAGTTAGTATTACTGGTACTATTGAAGAGGATGGTAGTATTGGTTTTGTTGGTGGAATATTATCTAAAGCAAGAGCAGTTAGTGAAACATCATCAGTATTTTTAGTCCCAAAGGGACAAATTATATCCTCAACCTATTCAAAGAAATATTATTCCCCAAGACCTGGAATTTACATTGATGAAATTTATCCAGTAAAAATTAATGTCAGTGAATATGCCTTGGAAAATCTTGGTATACAAGTAGTTGAAGTATCAGACATTGCAGATGCTGAAAAATGGTTTTTTTCAGGGGATGTTTACGCCAAAAAGACGTTTAGTTTAGAGCTTCCCATTTTACCAGCCAATCTACCTAGAATAAAGGAGCTAGCTGAATATGAAATAGAACGAGCAGAAAAGGCAATTAGTAATATTAACTTAACCACCAGCCAAGAACTCCTTGATCTCGCAATATCAGTACCAGAAGGCTATTATTATACTCAAGCAAATTACGCATTTTTGTCGTATGTTACTTCAACTCCAACATATGAGGATGTTGAATTAATTGCAGAAGAACTCAATAAACAATTTACAAAGATTGAGACTAGTGATCCTAATTGGAGAGGAGAAGCTGAGCTTCGGCTTAGTTGGGCTTTATTTAATAATCAATTAACGTCTGCAAAAAAGGAATGGTTAATGCTTAGTGCTAAGATGCTAAGTTTAGAAAACTTCACAGGAGAAGTAATTGAAAACAGCTGGGTAAAAGATCTTGCAAATGAAAGAATATTACAAGCCAAAGAAGAAGTAGAGCGTGCAAAAGCAAGTGGAGCTACTATTACTGAGGCTGAATCTAGTCTTAATTTTGCCGTTAGATCTTTTGACTCTGAGATGTATTTTGCATCACTATACAATGCAATAGATTCAATAGCTTGGTCAAGAGCAAGTGAAGCATCAACTGCTAAAATTTATGAAGATTTGATAAATTATACAGATCAGGAACTCGAAGATGAATTTTCTGAAAGTTATAGACGACATGCCCTTTATCTTGGATCAAAAGGGGAAACTAGAGGTGCTGCATATTCATTATATCGTGCATTATTACGAGAGGATGTATTTGAAGAAGGTACTTTTATTTTACCAAGTTTCAAATTACCTACTTTAAGTTTTGATTGGCTCATCATAGTTTTACTCGCATATCTTCTTTTTACAAAAAGGGGTAAGAAAAAACAAGAAACCAAACTAAATCAAAGTGAAATGTTAATTTTATCAGAATCAAAATCAGGAGCTGCAAAAATACTCCAGAACAAATTACGAGATGGAGAAATTGATGAGAAAACTTATCATAAGCTCTTAAGAGAAATTGGTGGTTAGGATGTATGTTGTTTTAGTTGGTATTGAATACGAAGGAAACTTAGGCATGATTGCAAGACTATGTGAAAACTTCGATGCAAAGCTCATTTTAGTGAATCCAAAAGCCAAAATAAATGCAGAATCAAAAAAATGGGCAAGACACGCAGCAAAGGTCTTAGAAAACGCCAAGATTTATGATAACCTAGACGATGTAAAAAGAGATGTCAAGTTATTGGTTGGAACTTCAAGTGAGACCGCTAACCAGTATAATGTTAACCGCTCATTTATTCTCCCTCACGAAGTCAAACGAGTAAGTAATATGGGGTTAGTCTTTGGACGTGAGAGTATCGGTCTCAAAAATGAAGAAATCAACGCATGTGACATACTAGTTACTATCCCAACTTCAAAAAAATATGAATCATTAAACATCAGTAACGCTGTTGCAATAATGTTGTATGAACTTAATAGGCGATCAGTCAAAAAGCAACTAGCAAGCAGAGTTTTAAGAGATAAAGCACTTCAATTTTGGGAAGAATTGCTAGTTGAGACTAATCACACAAAGGACAAAATTCGCATACAAAAAACCATGTTTAAACGTGTTATTGAGAAAGCGAACCTAAATGAACGAGAAGGACACGGTGTTACGGGGATTTTAAGTAAAATTTTGAAGAGGATAAAAAACTTAAAGCAGTAATTGTATTTTTTTGTATGATAGCTATTGTTGTTGGAATACCCGGTACAGGAAAAACAAGCGTTGCAAAAGGTTTAGTTCCACATGGCTGGAAGGTAGTAGGTTTTGGAAGCATTATGTTTGAGATTGCTAAAGAAAAATATGGAATCACACACAGAGACAAACTGAGAACCGATATTTCAGTAAAGGATTATAGAATACTTCAAGATGAAGCAGCCACTAAAATTAGCAAGATGAAAGGAAATATAATAGTTGACACTCATTGCTCAATGAGAAGCCCAAAGGGGTATTATCCAGGCCTCCCTCTTAATGTACTAAAAAAACTCGAACCATCTTCAATAATTTCAATTGAAGCTGATCCAGAAGAGATTCAAAAAAGAAGAGAAAAGGATGCCGCAACGCGTGTTAGATTTTCTAGTCCAAAAGAACACCAAGAAGTAAATAGGTATTTTGCAGCAGTTTATTCCGTATTGTCTTTATCTCCTGTTGCATTTGTAATGAATCACCAAGGTAAACTCAAGAAAACAATAGATCAAGTTTTAGAAATTTTAAAGGAGGTTAAAGCTCATGGGTGATTCGTTTGATAGAGTAAAGCGTGTGATAAATCAATGTTATGTCATTTTAGAAATTGTAGATGCTCGATTTCCCGAGAGGAGTACAAAGTTACTAAGTATGGCAAGAAAAAAAGGAAAGGGTATAATTTTAATTTTAAATAAATCCGACTTGATTAAAAATCCAGAAAAATTAGGTCGTGAAATGGGAGGCCTTGTATTTTCAGCTAAGACTAGACGGGGAAAGCGAATATTACTTGACCGTCTTGAAGAACTTGGAGAAGGTGAAGAATTAAAGGTTGGTGTAATTGGTAGACCCAACGTGGGAAAAAGTAGCATAATTAATGTACTTGCCAGAAGAAAAAGTGCTAAGACTAGTCCTTCTGCTGGATACACAAAAGGTGAACAGTGGGTAAGAGTCTCTCCAAAAATTTTACTAATTGATTCACCCGGTGTTATTACTTGGACTGAAAAAACCAATGATGATTTACTAATTGAAGACGCACTTAGTGTTGACAAAGCCGAAGATCCAGAAACAACAGTACGTAAGCTTTTTATGAGGTATCCTAGAGTATTAGAAAAATTAAAACTAGGTGAGAATCCATTAGAAGAATATGCATTAAGAACAGGAAAATTAAAGAAAGGCGGCAAACCCAATACACGGGAAGCCGCAAGAATGATTATCAGGCGTTGGCAACGCGGTCAAATCTGAGTTTACTCACGGTGAGTTACTTAGATAATTCAATATCTATTGCAGATACATTGATATCTTCGTTATTTTCACCTTTTAGCACTTCTGTTGAAATGTTAATCTTTACTGGTTTCACGTCTTCAATGAATCTGTTTCTAACAATTTCTGCAACATCAACTGCTCGGCTTATTGCCTTGCCCCTTGCTTTTATGTGTACAACGGTTGATCCGCTGTGAAATTGTGTCACAACTGCTAATACATAATTCATTGGGGGTTTGTTTCCGATAAATACTACTCCATCTTTGTCAGTCATTTGTATCACCTACCTTGGTGAATTTTACAACTTTAAAAGGCTTCTCTCAAGCATTAAATACTCTAAATACAATAGATTTACGTGGGAGTACTAGTCAAGCGTTGTACCTATGGTGCGGCAGTAAAGGATGCAAAACAACAAATTGTAGCAACCATTTCTAGATATAATGAAATTTTGCGAACTAGTGCTAAAGTTTCAATAAATGTCAAACCAAGAGGTAAGACCAAGTTTACCATAATTTCAAAAACAGGTTCAACAAGACATATAGAAAGTGAGAAACTAAACGACTCGACATTTAAGGAATTACTTGAAGCCACTAGTTTTGAAATTGAACTTGAACTCGAAAGAAAAGGACCAACAGTTCCAAAAATTTTATTTTGGTATAATGAGGAGAATCACCTTGGAAACTCATTTGGAGTTGAATTTATTGTTGAATTTGCAGAGAGTCTAAGCTTCAAATTCATGTCATTACTTGGGCAAGTAAATGTAATCAAAGCAGCCGCATTTAGAGGTATAACTGACTCTGTTGCCAATAGACTTCAATCATTATTTGAAGATGTTATGAGAATGTATGTTGGGGGCGCCATGACTAAGACAGAACAAGTCCTTAATATGAGAAAATATGAAGTAGACAGCCTTATGATTAATATTTTTGGAAATATAATAAAGGTAAGAGAAAAGAATTAATCAGATCGCTCTAGTAGTCTTCTATCCATAATAATCCAGAAGAAAATGGTCTCACCACCCTTTATTGTCAAACTTTTTGGAATTTCAGAATCAAAAGTCTCATAGCTGGTTAAATCCATAAGCTGAGCTGTTTTTCCACTTACTGACAAAACTTGGGCTTGTCTTTTCTCTACAATTGGCACTTCCACCTTAGCATCTCCAGGTTTTAGGGTTCCTTTTTTGCTACCATCAAAAATACTAGTTGCAGTTATTCTGGATTTTGCGTGTCCATGTTTTCCTGGAGCACTTGTTTGAATATCACTTATTCTACAAGGGTGATTATCGATAATAATATATCTACCTTTTCGGAGTTTTCCAACCTCCTCAAATGTCGTATTCATAAAAAGGAGAGCGCGAGGGGTATAAAAAGGCTACCCCACACTTCAGGTCAAAACAATCGGAATCTACCCTCAACAAAACCTTTAGTTACTTCAGGAAGTTTTGCTAACTCGTCTTTTACTATTGATTCAAGATTTTGAGCATCACATCTAATCAACACCATAGGTGGGTTAGTAACTGGGTGACCAATTCTGCTTTGAATCATTACCTCAGCTGGTTTGTTGGTGTCTGCGTAAATTCGTTTTGCCATCTCATGTGCCATAACGTTGTATATTTTTCCGACGTGACTAACTGGATTCTTACCACATGCAGCTTCAAGACTCATGGGGCGTCCAGGTGTAATAAGTCCATTTACCCTGTTTCCTCTGCCCGTAGCACCATCATCTCCATGCTCAGCACTAGTTCCTGTAACTGTCAAGTAAAGCAAGTCTTTACTATCGTATTTGTCAAGTGTGTTTATCATTAAATTATCGACTCCGAATTTGTCTTTTAGTAGACGCGTTAGTGATTCCTTGTTTTCTTTGTATTCATTTGCGTTTTGTAAATATTTGTCAATAAAAGCGATTGCAACAGTTGTATCTAGATTTGTACCATCTTTATGACTCATAACTTTGATATCCTTTCCAACTGAAGGGAAATCTTGGTTTAATTTATCACTCGTTAGAAAGTCTGCCATATCTAAAGTTACTTGTTCAGTATCAGTAAATGGAGCAAAAGACACACCAAAACTAGTATCATTAGCCACAATATTTTCTGCAGTCGTTATTAGTTCTGACGCACCAACCCCAATCATAGGCTCAATGATAAAGTGTTCGTCTTGTGCAAGTGGGATAATTTTTCTTAGATATTCTCTTGCAGCTTTGATTGCCACTGTTGGTACCGAAATTGAGTAATTAGCTCTACCTGCAATTATAATTTTAATAGGTTGAGTAACTTCACCACCGCCCCACGCAGTTTTACTTTGACCCGCAACTAAAGCTACTTTGTCAACATTGTGATGTTGGATAGTGCCTGTCTCTTTTAAATACACTTTACTTAATGCCCTTGAAACTTCTTCAGCTATGCCGTCACATAAACTATCAGGATGACCGATTGCTTTTCTTTCAACAATTTCTTTATCCATGTAATTTGGATATGGTACTTGTACTAATTTCATTTGAGAGGACAGTATGGTGCTTAAAAAGTATTGAGATTCTTAAACTATATAAATTATTCCTACAAGAATACTCATGCTCCCAGAAGTATCAACCTTAAAACTAAAACGTCAAAAATTAGGGTGGAGTCAAAGACAGCTTGCTGAACTCACAGGCATAACACAAGGTGCTATTGCTAAAATTGAAGGAGGAAAAGTTGATCCAGCATATTCTACAGTAAAACGGTTATTTGATGCACTTGACGTTGAAAAAAGACAGGAAAAAGAAGCAAAAGACATAATGAGTAGGAAAATTGTCTTTGTTAGCCCTAAGGACAGCATTGAAGTTGCCATTAAACGAATGGTAAATCTTGGTTTCTCACAAATACCCGTAGTTAGTAAAAATCATGTTATTGGTAGGATTAGTGAAAAACTACTTGTTCATCTAGACACTAAAGATCACAGTAAACCTTGCGATGAAGTCATGGATTCCCCCTTAATTACAGTAGGTTTACATACTAAATTTAGTCTTCTAAAAGAGGTTTTAAAACTTGAAGAAGCAGTTGTAGTAGTTGATAAAGGGGTTCTTGTGGGCATTATCACTAAAAATGATCTTCTCAAATAAAGTCAAAGTAAACATTTATAATTTGAAAGTGGGTACAAATAAGAATGCGTTGGGAAGTAAGCTTTGATCAGTTTCCAGTTGTGAGCACTTTTAATGATGTTCGTGACTTTGACGTTGAACTTGAGCCTGAACTAATTATGTCAGTAAAAAATATTGTGGACAAAGGCAAAGGAAAAACATTTGCAGGAAAAATTGATTGGGTTAGACGAAGTTTTGGAGACAGAGAAAGTGGCGAGAACTTTTACATTTTAACAGTAAAACGAAACAAAAAAGTTTATAGTTTACTCTTTAAAATTGAAGAAGGAGAACACAGTAAACTACTCGGAACATATCCAGAAAACATGGGTAAAGATGAACTTGTTGATGTTTTGTATGAAGTTTTAAGTGAAAAGGTTGATGAAGTCAGTCTTTTGATGTAATTAAATGTAGAGTTTTACTGGTGTTGACTTTTTAATTAGAGCCGTCTCAACTAAGGTTTTTAGTCTACTCGTGTCAACTTTTGGATTTACACCAATTAATTGTGAAGATTCACCTGGTAGAATTTTAAAAAGAAATTCAAAGGCACCAGTTTTATTGTCAAGTTGAACTAAGAAAAAAGGTGAATGGTCAACTCGTCCATTTGACGTATGTACTTCATGGATACCTGCAACACTCGCCTCATAATTTTTTTTGTTTTTTATTGCATTTAGAAGTCTTTTCATAAATTCAGAAGAAAAGATCAATTCAGAAGCAGACACATCAAAGTAGTTTTTTGTATCGTGTTTATGAAATTCGACACGAAGGGTCATGAATTGGTAAGTTTTAGATATATTTAGTAGTTCCCAAGCTTTTAAAACCAAGAAAGCCGTAAGTTATTTGGATGGCCCAGGTGGTGTAGCCTGGCAGCACAAGAGGTTGTGGTCCTCTTAGGGCGGGTTCAAATCCCGCCTTGGGCCCTAATAAACTTTAATAAAGTTTAATCAAATGTTTTTGGTCGATGTTTTTTTAATTAGAAGTTAAATTTATTTTGTTGTGGTATTTCAAATTTGGCATATCTTCTAGTCTTAGATCCTTTGCAACATCAGTAATTTTGTCACACAAGTTGTCTAGTTCCTTAGCAGCATAATACACTTTTTCAAGTGCATATGTATCGTTTATT
Source organism: Candidatus Altarchaeota archaeon (assembly GCA_018220935.1). Lineage (GTDB taxonomy): Archaea > SpSt-1190 > SpSt-1190 > SpSt-1190 > SpSt-1190 > JAAOXX01. Next base: position 22,728 of record JAAOXU010000021.1, read on the forward strand.
GTAGAAACTACATAATCAATAGGTTTTAGTTCATCAAACATACTCCACACCCCATCTTTGGGCAGATATGGCATTTTAACAATAAGGGGTTTTACTAGTTTGCTAATTTTAAAAATATCATTAGTCAAGTCATCTAGAATACTCGGATAAATCAAAATAGTATTACCCGTTACTTTGTATGAGACATCTTCAATTAGTTTTTTATTTTGAGACTTAAAAGTGCGATCATAATGGGCATCATACTGTCTTTTGTTAAAGTTTTCAGGTTCAAAATACTCTAGAGTCTCAGACAAACTTTCAATTCTAAAGTTTAATTTTTCTTGATATTTTTTAAAATCACCATTAAGATCAAAAACATACCCCTTAGTGAATACCGAATCAACCTTATTTATTGCATCTCCTAAAAAATCCCCAAACTCAGGAAAAATTGATTCGTGAACAGTAGAGTAATTTGTTAGAGCTTCTGAAGTTATCGTATCAAAGCTTTTTTGTAGGTCTAGTAGTCCCAGCCCAAACTCACGAGAAACGTCGATTTGATACTTGTGCAGCGTCAAAAAATGTGTTGTCAATTTGCATGTATCTGCCAACATATTACTAGGTATTATAAGTCACTTATATTTCTTTGTCACTATAAAATTAACTAATTAATTCGTCAAGTATTTTAAGACTGTTCTAGACTGGTCTTGTGGGGAGACTAAATCAAATAATTGAAACTAAAGTTCAATCAGAAATAACTGCATTTTTGACAGATTTTAGAAAAATATCACCACATAAACTTAGTGAAGCACAAAGACATTGGAATGATTATAAGCCTGAATTATTAAAGTGTGAATCAAAGGATGAAGCGGCAAGATTAATACTAGCTTTCTTTCAACGTGAGCTTAAAGCAATTAAAGATGAAACAGATGCTAAAGTTTTTCACAGGTTCAAATATGATACCGTGGGTAAGCTTCAAAAATGTCTTTATGCACTACGAGTTCACAAAAATGCATTAAAAGATTATACTAAGTATCTCCATTCAATTAAAGGAAAAGAGCTTGAACGTGGAATTCGTATGGCTGATGAAAAACCGTGGGAAACACCAGATGAAGTTGAAAAGGTTAAAGTCACCAACCCAATTAATACTAAAGAAATGAGAAAAAGACACGGGAGTTCAAAAAAACAAAAATTACATACATTACCAAAAAGTGAACTACTTGCAGCAGGTGGATTTGCAATAAGTTTTGTGGTTTGGTTATTTTACAAAATTTTCACGTAGAGTTTCGAAAAGTTTTTTGAATGCTTTTTTTCTGTGTGAGACTGTCATTTTGTATTTGAAGTCTTCTCCAAAAGTTTTATCGTGACCTTCTGGAATAAAAATAGGGTCAAACCCAAAGCCTTGATTTCCTTTTTCTTCAAGAATTATTTTACCTTTTGATGTTTCAACCTCAACATAGAAATTTTTCCCATCATAAAAACATGCAGCACATTTAAATTCTGCATCTCGCTTCATACCTTTGAGAAGTCTTATTATACCAAGGTTACCAATTTTTCCAAGAGTGAACTTTGAAAAAGCCCCAGGAAAACCATTTAGTGAACCAATAAAGAGTCCTGAGTCATCACACAAAACAGGTTCTTTTACGAGCTCATATGCTTTTTTTGCCTTATCTTTTACAATCATTTCCAAAGTACCTCTAATTTCAGGAATATCAATTTTAAGTTGAGTTAATCCTATCTCAAAACTTTTTGCAATTTCTTTTGTTTCTTTATACTTACCCCTATTAGTTGTTACAAGTTTCATACATTTAGCTCCTTTATGAATAATGAAATATGTCTACCGGCTAATTTTTTTGGAATGACTACCGTATCAGCACCTTTTCTTCGTAAGGTTTTTGCATCAGCCTCATTATGAGAAATTAAAACAACTAAGGCATCTGAGTGTGTTGACTTTAAGTATTCAAGTAATACTAAATTTGAGTGAGTATCTGGGACTGTTGAAATTAAAAGTTTTGAAGTCTCAACACTAATAGACTCAAGAAAGCCAGGATCACCAACATCACCCAAAATTGCCTTGTATTTTTTCTCCTTTAGTGTTCTAACGTGATGTGGATTTGAATCAACTATGAGTAAGTTTTTTTTCTTTAGATCTTTTAAGATATGACGCCCCGTAGTATGTACACCAAAAAGGTATACATCCGCTTTATGTTTTTTTCTAGTACCTTCAACACCCTCAAAACTAAGAAAGAGTTGAAGTACAATTGGTGAGATGAGCATGGAGACCATAACATTTAGTGCAACAATACTCACAATACTTTGACTAATAATACCAATTGATGACGCGGCCCAAACTAATACGAGAGAAAATTCACTTAAGTTTGCAAGAGACATTGCAGATACTAGCGCAATTCGTGTTGGATATTTCATGAGTTTAATTGAAGTAAATATTACAAGGGGTGTAATTAGTAAGGGAATAATTAAAAATACTAGAAATTCAGGATTTGAGAGTTCAACAAAACTCCCAACAAATATGAAAAATAATAGTAAAAAGAAGTCTTTTAGGGGTCTAAAAAGGCTTAAAATTTCGTGTTTACTTTCTGTAAAAGAAAGAGCAATTCCAGCTAGTAGTGCACCCAGACCATAGCTTAATCCAGAATTTGCAGCTAGAGCTGATGCCCCAAAAGCCGCAGCTATTGATAAAACAAAAAC
>JAAOXU010000022.1 GCA_018220935.1 Candidatus Altarchaeota archaeon
GATGTTGTCAAAACCTCTGGGGTGTAGTGAACTATTAACTACTAAGTGACCTTTAGGACCTAACTCAAAAACGTTCTTAAATATTTCAGAATTTGGAATAGTTCCAGCACAGTTAAATGTAGAATCCGCTTTTACACGTCTTCCGTCTTCTGTGAAATAAATATTTTCTTCTTGTCTAACAATTTTTTTATTGAGAATTATTTTTACGCCTCTTTTTTGTAAAAAGCGCTCGGCGTATTTTGATGCACTTAAATTTTGAAGATGCATTAATTTACTTCTTGAATGAACTATTGTCACGCGTTTATCTGGGAAACTTTCAACAATTTCTCCTGCTAATTCGACTCCCACATATCCGCCACCAATTATTAAAACGTCTTTTGATTCTACGAAATTTTTATGATGATTTTTTATTGAAGTACCGTCCCCTGTAATTTCAGCCTTAGCGTCAATTCGTCTTGGTCTTGCACCTGTTGCAATGACTAAAGTATCAAAATACACAGATTTTCCGTTGACAACTACGTGATCTTTTTTCACTTCACTAACGTTTCCTTGAATAAATCGTGCTTGCAGGTGTGACTTATGTGATACCCTCATTTTTTCTAAAATATCTGGATTAACTATTGCCCTCAAAATTCCGGGAGTAAATTCAAAATATGATTTTTTGTCAATTAATGTAACTTGCATTTTTTTCTCAAGGCCCTTTACTACACTAAGTCCCCCAAAGCCGCCACCAATTACAACAATCACAACTTGACCAAGATTCACGGTTTAAAACTTTAGTAGATTTTTTTACAATTGTAATCTATTCAACATCCATTCTGGGTGCCAAAATAAACGCAAGCCTGAGGTTTGGTTCTTCAAACTTCATCATTAAAGGATAATCTGACTTTATTGAGATTTCTAAATTTTCGCCTATTTTTGACTTTACAATTTTTCTTAAATATTCAGTTGAGAATTTGCTTCTTGCATTCTCTTGCATTGAAATTTCAATTAAACCTTCATCCTTTTTTAGAATAGTTTCGACGTCACCTAAATCTCCTTGAGCCAGCAGGTGTAATTCATTATTAGCAACCAAAATTGTCATAGCATCACTTACAACTGCAGCGTCCTCAACTGCGCTCTTTAAACTAGCTTTTTCAACTGTAACCTTTGCTGAAAAATTTAAATTTGGTTCTGGTCGAGGTCCACTCTCAAGTGCCAAAAGTGGCAGTGAAAATCGTCTCTTACCTTTTCCTTCATAAATAATTTCCATCTTGCCTGCACCAATTTTTAGGCTCATGGAGTCTCCCCTTTTTGAGCGTTTTAGTACTTGGACAAACCTATCCATATTGATGCCCACAAAACCGTCCTTTTCAATTTCATACTTATCAAAAGCCTCTTTTTTGAGTTCAACTATTACCATTGCGACATTAGCGGGATCCATAGCCCTAAGTGTCAGACCATCCTCACCAATCTTAAACGTAACCTCATCCTTTACTAATTCATAAGCTGCCTTAATCGACTCCACTAGAGTCTTCGGGTCGCTCATTATTGCTTGAAACATGTCTACATACCTCCAATACGTGTTTATACCTACTTGGGTCAAAACCTGTGATTTTTCTTACTATCTCACAATCCACCCCGCTTGCGGGGCCGACACCGGTCTGACTTGCCCAACCAATTACAACCACTTGATCTTTTGGTTTGTAAGTGTCGAGCTTTTCAATTAGGTCAAGGCTGTTTAAAAACACCCCTACTGACCCGCTTCCGTCATCAATTATGAACTTTCCCTCCTCTTTATTGATTGAGACAATCGTGCCATAAACTTTAACCCTCTTATCTTTGGGTGTAATTTCATTGGCAAACTTAGATTTTGTGGGAATTCGTATCACAAAATACCAACTGATAGATTTTTATAAAGAAAGTGTTAGTTACAACTGTGAAGTATCTCTTAGCATTAATGTTGATTTTGGCTCCATTTTATGGTTTTATCTCTACAGAATTATCCCCAAATTATGCTAGAATGCCTGTAAACTCTAATCAGACTTTCACATTACAGCTTACAGGAGATGGAAAAATATACGATTTAGAGCTTTATGGGCCTTACCTAGATTGGCAGACTAAGACCGTTTGGGTTGGTGAAAAACAAAAGACTCTATACTTTACATTTAGTCCAAGGGGTGAAGGAACTTATACAATTACGGCTGATATGGAAGGTGCTAGAGATGAATCAACTGTTGATGTATATATTCCAAAATCAGTTGACATAATCTCTCAAATTCAAAATTTAAGATTTCAAACTGATGATCCTACTAATTTAGCTATCTTAAATGAGGCTGAACGACTCTACAACGAGAGTAGATTTGAATTAGCTGAAATAAAACTAAATGAGGTAAAAATTGATAATACTTCCACCGTCTCATCAATTCCTAAATTTGCACTTGCAGGTATAATTGCATTAATTTCAATTATAGCTGTTAAACTTCTTTTAGGATAATTATTTGAATTTAAAATCTTCAAATTTTCCAAAAACTTCATACACGAAAAAGAGCGGGAATACTAGGCCTAAAGAAAGTCCAACAATTTCATAGATTATCGGAGACACTGTACTTAGTTTGGAGAACCTTCTTTATTTGGTTTGCCTTTTTTTCACCAATTCCTTCAACACTCATAAGATCATAAAGGGAAGCATTTATCAGATCAAGTGGGTTGCCAAACATCTCAAGCAATCTTCGAGACAAAACCAAATTAATCCCAGGTAAACTAGAAATCAAAAGCTCTTGGTATTCAGTTATTGTAGTTGCTTTGGGTCGCTGAATTGAAGGGCTTTTACCTTTATCATATTCGCGCTTTGAGATGACTTCCATTAGTTTAGCCGTCTCTTCTTTGTCTTTGACAAAAATAACACCAACGCCCCAATCTAGTACTAAACTTGCTAGAGCGCCTCTAATTGCATTAGGGTGTATGGCCCTGTGACTGTAAAGGTCTAACCCTTCAATGATAATTAGTGGTTTCTCGTATGCTTCCTTTAGTTTAGCAACTTGATCAAAAAGTCTCCCGTCAACTATACTACTAACAAAATCTTGAGATGTCTTTCTCTCAATTGCAACACGATCACTAATAATAAAATCCCCAATTTCAATTCGTTTTATTTTTGGGTTAGATAAATATTTAGCAATTGATATCTCCCTATCATCCACTACGATGTGACGTTCTCCTTCGTCATATGTAACAAGTTTGGCTTGTAGAATTTTTTGTGGGGATAAGTCCTTTAGAACTCTAATCATTTTGGCTTCCTTGGCCTTTGCTACATAATAATATGCTTCTTCTCTTGTGCCTTTAGTAATCAAAACAAAAACTTGTCCCCCTTTTCGTAATCTTCCCCTTCTTTGAATGCTGCGGATTCCACTGGGGACGGGTTCATAAAACACTAAAGTTCCAACGCTAGGCATATCAATACCTTCTTCCCCTACTGAAGTGGAAACTAAGACTTCATACTTATTATTTTTAAAATCTAAAACAACTTCCTTTTGTTTTTTTTGAGTCATCCCTTTTCTTTGTCCAACAAATTTTACGGCCTTAATGCCTTCATCATTTATGGCTTCAACTAATTTGTCGACTTGATCCCTAAAATTAGCAAAAACAATTGCAGGTAGTGGATTATTTTTTAAAATCTGAATTAATTTACCTAATTTTGGGTGCTCTTCTGTGGGTGGTTCTGGTAAAATTTCGAGTAATTCTTTAGCTGCTCTTGTACTGTCTAGCTTTAACTTAGCTAGATAGGCTGCATATGCGTCAGGACCTTGATTTTCAATTAGTTCAAGGGCATGAAAGGTCTTTAATGCAGCGGCATTAGCACTCATAGCTTCAAAATCACCAATGAGTTTACTATTTATTTTGATTAAATCACGTTTTCTAATCCGAGACAAATCGGCAGTCTTTACGTAACCATATGACTTCATCAAACGAATATATTTTCTAAGTACATCCTTTACTTGACTAACTTTATTCAAATAATCTTTACTGAGTCTAATTGATGTCCAATTCAAGAATTTCTGTTTTACAAAGGGTCTAACATCATTATCACTTTCAGTTTTAATTTCTATATGCTTAATTGATAAATTACTCATGACTTCTTGAATCTTTTCACTATTTGCCCCAGGAGATGCAGTAAGACCCAAAATAAGTGGATTTTTTGCTTTCTCAACATAGTATCTTGCAACATGAACATATGCATAGTCACCAGTTGCCCAATGGGCTTCATCAAAAACTACTAAAGAAAAGTCAGAAATATCAACACCACGCATTATGTCCTTTTCAACAGTTTGAGGTGTAGCAACGATCCACTCAGCATCCCATAGTTTAACACGTTTCTCAAATGGAATTGAGCCTGTAATTACTTGAGGTCCGATACCACACACTTCCTCAATAGTCTTAGCATGTTGCTCTACTAAGGGTTTAGTTGGACTCATTATTAAAATTCGTCCATCTTTTTGTCTGACTAAACCTAACATAATTGCTATGAGGGTTTTACCTAGTCCTGTTGGGAGTACTACTAAAGTATTGCCTTTAGCGGCAACACTAAGAATCTTCTCTTGATAAATTCTTGGTTGAACCTTGAGCACAAATTTCACCCTTACAAAGGTTTAAAACCATAAAGCCCAGTCTGCCAGTAGAACCCAGTTTCGCGGGGGAACTCACGTGTGGGGGAAGACAAACGCCTTACAAAGAATAAATACCAGTTTTGTTGATTGCTACTATGGCATACGATGTGCTACAGCCTTTATTTGTTGAGGCCGGTACAAAGCTCATAATGGCACTGGCAATTTTGATTGCTGGTATCATTGCTGGGAAAATTATTGGTCTTTTAGTAAAGCGAGTCCTACACGGACTAAAAATTAGGGAAGGTATTGAGAACCTAGGTGCTGATTCTACTTTAGTTGGAATTGACTTAGTTGAACTTACTAGAATATTTGCTGAGTGGTATACTTACTTGTATTTCCTACTCGCTGCATTATTCGCATTAGAAGTACCTGCTCTTGCTAGTTTTATTAACGAAATAAAGACGTTGAGCGTTTTGGTAGTAGAAGCTATTATCATAACCTACATTGGTATTCAAGCAGCAAGCTATGTGAAAAGAAATCTTGAATTATATTCAAGATATCCACTAATTGGTGCGGTTGTATATTATTTTTTAATATACTTAACGGCAATACTCGCACTAACTGTGATATACCCACAAGCAGCTCAGCTATTGAACTACCTCTTATTGGTTGTTGTGGCTTCAGCTGGCCTTGGAATTGGACTTGGTGCAGCAATAGCAATTGGTTTTGGAACGAAGGACTTAGTTGCTGAGACTGTTGGTGGATACGTTCACGCCCCAAGAAAGAAAAAGAGAAAACCAGCAAAAGGCAAGCGAAAATAAATCCTGCAGATGCGGGACTGCTTTTTTATTTTTTGATATGTATCAAAACTAATATCTACTGCCTAGTTTTATCCTATTGTGCGACTACTAGTACTAAGTTTACTTTTGCTACCTATTTACTCAGTTGTAATTGGTGGGGATTTTCAAGTTCAAGTTGACTTTTCTGTTTATGGTAGTGGTAATGGTGAGATTGAAGTACTAGAATATCCTGGTAATTTTGCAGGACAAACTGGAACTTGTACAGACACTAAACTAAATTTTCCTCCTTCTTCACTGTCTATGATTTGTGATGTATCAACTTTTAGTGATCAAAGTCTAGAATTTGCTTCCTATGATCTTTCTGAACTCACTGTATCTGACTCAACCATTAATGAATTGGCTAATAGTTTAGTTGAAGGTAAAGAAACAAGATTTGATGAAGCAATTGCTCTTGCGGGGTGGATTCGAGAAAATGTAGAATATGACCTTGGTGTGGGGGACACTCAAGAAACTGGGAAATGGGCATATTACAATAAAATTGGGACGTGTGACGAATTAAGTCATCTCTTTATTACTATGGCAAGGGCTGTAGGGCTTGATGCGCGGTATTCTGCTGGATATGCGTATGATGGACAAATTTGGTTACCTCATGCATGGGCTGAAGTATGGACAAGATATGGGTGGACTCCTATTGACGTTGCATTTGACGAATATGGGTATGTTGATGGTCAACATATTTCAGTAAATAAAGGTCCAGATGGTGATCACAACTTTATTGCTATCTATTATTTTGGTGACGCTATTGTTAATCATTCCTTTGATATCTCAACTAAAAATCTTAAAGAAACTGATTTTGTTTTAGGTGCAACTTCTCTAAATACGTCAGGGGGTGCATATACTCTAGTTGAAGTTTCAGTAAAAAATCCGTTTGATACTCCAATAGCATTCTTCCCTAAATTTTTACCTCCTCCTGATTTTGCAATGGAATTTGTATATCCTACTACGCCTTTGACGGTTCTACCTGGAATTTCAACTAAGTACTTAGTGTACAAAATTCCACAGGTGAGACAAAATTACTTTTACTCCATTCCTTTAAGCACATACCTGGGTCCAGAACTAGTTGAGACTAGTTTTACAGTATCAGACAACTTTGAATGTAAACCTTTACGCGAGACTAAACCATATACCTATGATACCTCAAAATGTTTTGATCTTAACCTCGGTGAAATTGCTAACAAGACGTCTACAAATGGTGACTTTTTCTGTGATCTTTGTTATTTTCATCTTGATGCACCAAACTCAAGATCATATCAATTAGACTATCCTGAGTTTTGTGAAGAAAATTGTAGTATCAAAATTGGGGTAATTGGTGGTGGTCCTTATTCAATTAGTGTAAATTCAAACAATTATATTGGACTCTCAAGTGTTTATACTGAAGTTACTGCCTCCTTGAATGTAGGAGCAAATGTTGTTGTAGTTGATGGCATAAGTAGAATAATTGAAGTTACAGCTCCTCCTACTTTTGAATTATCTGAAAAAATTGATGGTGGTGAGGTTTGTTTAACGTCTAATTGGCAGTTAGATGCAAACTGTGTTAGTCTTAGTTGTGGAGAAAATTCACTAAATCTAAAAGCAACCTATGATACTATTGAGAAATCAAAGACACTTCAAATTACGAGATCGTGTAACTTTATTGAGAGACTTTTTGACTTTTTTAAAAATTTAACAAGTTAAATAAAACCCCAAACTTATGTTAAGTATGATAAGAGAAGTGCTGTTAGTGGGGTTGCTTTTATTGTTTGCAAGGCCCCTTTTAGGTCCCTTAGCATATGCCGCAGTACTTTCAGTTGCACTATCTCCACTCTACCAAATGCACAAAAAAAAGTATTTTGCAGCCTTTTTAGTGGTGGCCTCAATTGGTACTTTAGTTTATATGTCATATATCATGTCTGTAACCTTAATTGACCAGGTGAATTATTTACTGACTTTTTATGATAGTTTAGGTACTGAAACTCAAGTTCAAATTATTGAGCTTAGTTCAAATCTTCCCATCCAAGACTATGCCCTCTCAGTTGCAAAAGCGATACCTTCAATTGCAATTCAATTACTGTTCTTTGTAATATTTACTTACTTCTTTTTAGTTGACGGGGAAAAAATCAAAAAATCCATTTATGATTACTTACCAAAACAAAAAGCTGAGGCCTTAATCAAGGAAGGGTGGGGTAATCTTAATGCTGTAGTTTCTGGCGTTTTCATGGGTATGTTTGTTTATATCATACTTAGCACAGGTGTACTTTATCTCACTGGTTCGCCGTCACCTTTAGTTTATTCAATTATTGCGGGCATCTTTGGAATTTTACCTATTTTGGGTGCGTGGATGGTATATATTTTCATTATAGCATATCACTTTAGTAATGCTAATTATTTGGCTATAATTGCCCTTGTAACTTTTCAGACTGTCTGGCTTTTAGTCATTGATAATTTCTTTAAGATGAAATTTAGGGGTACTTTGCATCCTGGAATTTTACTGGGTAGTATGGTCTCAGGTATTGCATATTTTGGATTTTCTGGAATTTTAATTGGACCTCTTTTAGCAACTGGATTAAAGACACTAGCAATTGTGGATAGACACTTTGTAGAGCCCGTACACGTAGTCGAATCAAAAAAGCGTTAGTATAAAACCCTTTTGCCGTTTTGCATTAATACTAGAAACCTGCTTCTTTGGTGTGGATCCTCTTAATATCGCCATGCTAGATTTACATAAAGTAGAACCACGAATATTCAAGTTGATTGAGGGTGGTGAAATTGATCCTTGGGATATCAATCTTGTAAATTTATGCGATCTTTATGTTGGGGAAATAAAGGCAAGAGGTGATTTAAGGATTTCTGGGAACGCATTACTTACTGCGGCAGTTCTCTTAAGAATAAAAAGTAAAGTGTTTGATGAGAAAGTTGAAGTAAAACCTGTTGATAAGCCAGATTTATTTGTGCCTGAAATTCGAATAGTTCCAATATCTCGAAAAATTGAAAGAAAAGTTACAGTTTTTGAATTACTTGATGCATTAAAAGAAGCCTTTGACTTAGAAAAACAAAGGGTTCAAAACCACAACAATAAACCTGAAATTAAATTTTATGCTTTTGATATGAGTGAAGCAATACAAAAAGTTTTAGTTGACCTCCCAAATGAGGTATTAATTGAATCGCTAGGTGCTATAACTTTACTAGCAATATTACATCTAGCAATGAAAGGAGTGATTGAAATTGGACAAGAACAATGGAATGGCGTCATCAGAGTTACAAAATTGGGTGGAAGCAGCTCTATTTATGGCGGGCAAGCCAGTGAGAAAGGAAACCTTAGCCAGTATGCTTAATACGGACTATTTGATGGTTGAATCTGCCTTAAAGAACTTAAAAGAAAAATATCAAGGTCCAATTGTTCTTCATGAGACTGAAGACACGGCATTTATGATAGTTGAAGATACATATGTTGGTTCTCTTTGGTTTTTGGGTAAGGGTGAACTCAGTTCAGCTGAGCTAAAAACTTTAGCAGTTGTTGCGTATCATGCACCCGTTAGACAAAGTGATATTGTAAGAACTAGGGGTAATAGATCATATTCTCATCTAAAAAAACTTGAAGAGGCAGGTTTACTGAATAGTCAAGCATCTGGTAATACACGTGTCTTTAAACTCTCTCGAAAATTCTTTGAGTACTTTGGTGATAAAATTGTTGAAAGGATTAGATCTGCACCGACTTCTAAAGTCGATAAACCTTAATGGGGTTAGGCTGGGTAAGGCATCTAGGGCTGGTGATATTTTTGTATTTGAAACCACTGGAGATACAAAATTTCTAATTGTCAGGGATGGTGGATTTTATCCGTCAAATTATGCACCTAGGGGTCAAGCGGATGGTTTTTCTATGTATCTTAGAAAACACGTTAGTGGAAAAATAATCCAAAATGTGACCCAATACAAAATTGATAGAATAATACGTATTGATTTTAAGGATTCCTCACTTATTTTTGAATTATTTGGGAAATTTAATATAATCTACTTAGAAAATGACAAAATTGTAAATTCTTTAAGGCGGTCAAGGAGTTTTAGACGTGGTGAAACGTATACTCCCCCTGAATCAGTAAATCATCTTGAGTTATCTGAAAGTGAGTTTGAAGCTTTAGTAAAAGGTAAGGAGAAAAAAGAACTTGCAAGAACGTTAGGTCTTGGAAAATTAATTGAAAATATTTACGGTACACCTCTTGAAATGAGAAACAAACTGATTGAAATGTCCAATAAGCCTTTAACACCGAGTGAGGTCGAGGTGATGTTTAAGGAGGGGGATGTATCAAACTTCTCAGACCAAAAAGAAGCTAAGCTCAATGCAGAGCGAATTAAAATATCTAAAAGTGTTGATGAGGCTAAACACAAAGTCAAAAAACACGAAAAAAATTCTAAAGCCTACAAAGAGATGGGTCAACTTATGATGTTAAATTTACCTCATTATGAACTCTTAATTTCGAGTGCACTAAAAAAGGGTCAGAAAAGGATAAAAGTCAGCCCTCCTAAGAATTAAGTGGCGATAAATGATTTCATTCAGGCTTTCGGCTTGACGCTTGCAGCATTTCTTGCGTTATACTTATCTGACTTCGGATTACTTCAAAAACCCTTTTTAGTCGCTTTTATGGGCTATCTAGGTTTAGTTTTTGTAATTGGTACAGTTATACTCCAATCATTTAGATGGAGTTTTAAGGCCACACTCTCTGCATTAGTTACTGTTTCATTTTTAGCATTAATTCATGTGTTGAGTTTTCCTTCATATGATCCTCTAGCACCCGTCGCATATTTGGCAGTCTTACTACTCTCGTTTTTACTCAATTTATACATTCTTTATGCTAGATTCATTCAGAAAAGACCTCTTTTTAAAGTATATGAAGAATCAAAATTATCAATCACTTTTATTGTGGTCTCAACGATAATAGCGGGACTAATAATCGCATCTTTAGAATTGATGGAGCAGTTTGGTGTTCTGACTATGGTTGGGGCTGCACTCGCATACCTTTCAATGTTATTTTATCTTGCACCCCTAATCAGACTTGAGGGTGAATTTAAAGAAGCAAAAAAACTTTCATCTAAAGAAAAACGGGTAAAACACTTTGTAAAAAGATACGGTAAACACAAAAATCTTCATCCCTTTTACGCTTCCTGGCTCGGGGATGCAGTGCATAGTATTGAAGACTATATTGATAATCTTGAAGCTAAGGGACACTTGGGTCATAACTTTTTTTCAATTCAAAATTTCCTACTTTGGTTTATTGCACCACTTTCATATCTTATGGGTGTTGCCAGTGCAAGGGGGGCTTTAGCCGTTAGTCTCTTGCCTTTTGCTCTTTTATTTACGGGTGTGTTATTTACTGCACCCCAAACTTTTATGAAAAGAAGAGTTAGAAGACTCACGGGTCTATTACTCTTAGTTGCAAGTATGGGACTCGCGTATCTTTGGGGTACTGTATCTTTGAAGTTTACTATGTATTCAGCCATAGTTGCTTTAGTTTCAATTTATTTTGCATACTCAGATGATGAGATTATCTCAATGGTATTTGCGTCCTTTTTTGTAGGATCTTTATACGTGTCAGGATATTCTTTGTGGAAAGTTCCAGTAGTTCTTAGTACCTTGCCTTGGATTTTAACTGGAATAACCTTCTTACTTCTTACTTACGAATACTACACTGAGTCGAAGTCTTCTTAAACTCTCTTGTGGGACATGAAAATGAAACTGGGTAAATTCATTAGACTTGAGTACACTGGTACTCTTGATAATGGTGAAGTCTTCGATTCAACGGATCCAAAAGTTGTGGAAGATGCATTTGGCTCAACTGTAATAATTTTGGGAGCTGGTCACGTTCTAAAAGGACTAGAAAAAGGACTTCTTGAGATGAAAATTGGTGAGAAAAAGGAACTAGATATTAGTGTAGAAGATGGTTTTGGAAAAAGAGATCCGAAAAAAATCAAATTAGTTTCAACAAACAAATTTAAATCTGATAAAATTGCTCCATACCCGGGACTCAAAGTTACAATGGATGGACAAATGGCGACTATTAAGTCGGTTTCTCCTGGCAGAGTAGTAGTAGACTTTAACCATCCTCTTGCAGGATTGAAACTTCACTATAAAGTGAAAATGATTGAAGAAGTCCTGGATACTAAAATACAGATAGCTGAACTCATGAAGTTTCACTTTGGACGTGAATTGGGCTTTGAAATCAAAGGTAACCAGATTACCATTGAAAACGTGCCTAAATATGCCCAAAATAAGCTTAAAGAGGAACTAGCAACATACACAGCTTTTAAAAGTCCCAGTTTTGTAGAGTTAAAAGGTGAAACACATGAAGAGCATGATCAAAGCAGCTGAAAAAAGAGCAAAGAAAATGGCCAAAGATGATAGGGACTTCGAGGAATTTTTAGCAAGTCATATTCCTAAAATTAAGGTAGTTGGAGTTGGTGGAGCTGGTGGAAACACTACCATGAGACTACTTGAGATGGGTGTTGTTGGTGCTGATTTAGTGGCAATAAATACTGACGCTCAAGATTTATCCAAGGTAAAGGCAGATACTAAAATTTTAATAGGTCGAGAAGCAACACGCGGTCTTGGTGCGGGTTCTGATCCCGCAGTGGGGGAAGAAGCAGCAAAAGAAGATGAAGCCCAAATTAGAAAAGTAATTGGAAATGCTGATTTAGTATTTGTAACTGCCGGTCTGGGTGGTGGTACTGGGAGTGGTGCAGCTCCAGTTGTAGCTGAGGTTGCAAAAAAAACTGGTGCATTAACTATTGCAGTAGTCACAGTTCCATTTGATAATGAAGGTATGCTTAGGTGGGAGAATGCAAGGTATGGTCTTGAGAGATTGAAGAATCAAGTTGATGCTGTAATTGTTATTCCAAACCAAAGACTTCTAGATATTGTTCCAGATCTACCTATTACAACTGCATTTAGAGTTGCTGATGAAATTCTAGCTAATGCAGTTAGAGGAATTACTAGAATGGTCACGAGTCAAGGTTTAGTTAATGTCGACTTTGCTGATCTTAAGGCTGTTATGAGTAATGCTGGTGGTGCACTAATTGGTGTAGGGGAAAGTGACAGTGAAAAAAGGGCAGGGGAAGCAGTTGAAAAAGCAATTAATAACCCACTCTTAGACCTTGATATTAAAGGTTCAAAAGGTGCACTTATCTACATTGAAGGTGGTAAGGACCTAAAACTTGAAGAAGCTTACAAGGTAGTAGACTTAGTGAGTCAACACCTAGCAAAGGATGCTAAGCTAATTTGGGGTGTAGGTTTACCAGATGACACTATGGGTCACACTCTAAAAGTAATCGTAATTGTAACAGGAGCAAACATTAAGGACTTTTACCAGCCTCAAAATGAGGAATTAGAAGAACGAGAGAAAACCAGAATGAGCAAAGAATTAGGAATCGAGTTCATTGAGGTTGACGAATAATGTTTGAAAATTACAAGAGGGTTCTAAGAACTGCGAAGCGTCCTACAATGGATGAGTTTAAAAAGTCCGCGTGGCTTGTAGGTATAGGAATGGCTCTCATTGGTGCAATGGGACTCATTATTAACTTGATCTTTCAGGTCGTGGGAATATGATGTTTGCAGTAAGAGTAACTTTAGGGAGAGAAGAATCTGTTATGGATAAGATAGCCGAAGCTACCAAAAGATTTGGCTACAAAGTACAATCAACTTTCGTTCCAAAGGACGTTAGAGGATACATCTTTATCGAGGCTGATACTGTTGATGATATTAGGTCATCAATTAGGGGAATAAATAATGCTAGAGGTGTGGTTGAGAGACCTGTTGAGATGAAAGAGGTTGAAAAATTCTTAGAGGCAAAGCCTGTTGAGATTACTTTAGATAAGGGAGATTTAATTGAAATAGTCTCAGATCCTTTCAGGGGGGAGAAGGCGAAAGTTATAAGAATAGACCCCGTAAAGCGAGAAGTGACAGTTGAGATGGTAGAAGCAGCAGTTCCAATACCAATGACTCTACCTATTGAGACTGTTAGACTCATAAAAAAGCAGTAGATGACAATGGCAAAAATGATAATTAATTTGATGGTTGAGGGTGGCAAAGCAGTTGCAGGACCCACTATGGGAAGTGCCTTAGGTCCAGCTGGTGTTCCAGTTGGTCAAGTTATTGGCAAAGTAAATGAGGTGACAAAGGAATTTGCAGGTATGAAAGTGCCTGTTAAAGTAATTGTTGATCCTGCTACTAAGTCTTTTGAACTTGAAGTTGGTAGTCCACCTGTATCAGCACTAATCAAAAAAGAACTAAAACTTGAGAAAGGTACTGGTGACGGCTCAATTGTTGGTGATATTAGTTTTGATACTTTAGTAAAGATTGCAAAAGAAAGACAAGGCAAATCGTTTGGAAAAACTCTAAAAGACGTAGTTAAAGAAATTGTTGGAACTTGTAGCAGTATGGGTATTTCAGTTGAAGGTAAAAAGGCCAATGAATTTATGAGTGAAATTGATGGTAAGGATATAGCTTAAATCCTGATACGCTCTAAAGTTTTTGTGGATATCCTAGTTGATACTGAAGAATTAACCAAAATCGAAAAAGAATTCGGAGTTCTTAAGAAACTAGAGGCTGAAAAAATTAAGTGGCTTCTTCCCCCAGACTGGAATGAAAAACAGTTTAGTGGTGTATATGTTGAAGTTAGTGATGAACTAGCGCCAAAGATTTTTGAAAAATACAATGTAAAAACCCTTAGAAAGAAATAAAAGCTACACTAATACTATACTACTATGTGTATAACTTCGTCATTCAAACGAGGATTCCAACTTTTTAAGAAAAATTTTTGGACACTAATCTCACTATGTTTTTCAAGATTGGCAGTGGCACTTGGTATTGGTGTGGTTGGTATACTCTTAATACTTCCCTCAATGTATGCTGGGCTTGCCCAAATTTTTGCAAATCCAAATCTTTTACTTGAGTCTCCCTTCGCACTTCAATACGCGTCTTACTTTTTCTTTTATGTACTACTAATGATTGGACTGTTTGTAGTTTTAATGCCTCTTTTAGCTTTTCCACATGTTGCTGGGGCAGTTCTTAGTACACAGAAAAAAAATATTAGTTTCAAATCGAGTTTTGAACTCTTAAAAGAACACTACTCAAAACTCTTAGTTGATGGCATAATATACACAGCAATAACTACATATCTTCTCCTACAATCCGTTTTCTTATTCTTAGCATATCCTTTTTTGGGATTTGTCTTTTTTATGGTGGCATTATATATTTCAGTAAAATTGGCATTTTGGGATATTTTGACTCTACATGGCGAGAAACACCCTTTAAGAGCCTCATGGCAATTAACCAGTGGACAGTTTTGGACTGCACTGGCGTTTATTGGTATCTCAAACCTACTAATCCAGTTAGTTAGTTTACTACCAATTTTAGGTATCTTACTTGGCATAATTTTGATACCATTTATTTCAACTGCTAAGGCAGTTTTTGTAAAAGAACTTCAGAAAAAACCTGTGCGTAAAAGCTTGAAAGAAAGTGCTTAATACCAAGAAGGAACTTCGTCCCTTTCTAA
>JAAOXU010000023.1 GCA_018220935.1 Candidatus Altarchaeota archaeon
ATTTTAGATGATATTTCCTTCGAATGCTCTTTAAGAGTTTCTTTGAATGCGTCCTCTGCAATTGCTAAATAGTCAACAAGCAAATCGTCTAAGTCGAAGAGCACAACTTTAGTCAAACAAGTACCTCCTCACAAGAAAGAATTTCAGAAACCCAATCACTGGAAAGATTGAGACCATTCAATGTTTTTGAGTCAAAGAGCCTACCAGCAAAGTAAAAGAAATCCGCAGTTTGTACACCTTCAAGTGATTTTGGAAACAGCGCAAGACTCTTATGGTTCCCTTTGAGCGTGTTTTTGGCTTTCAGTAAAGTTCCCCCAGAAAATGATTTATCAATGATAAGTATCTCGTTTGGATCCTCTGTGCGTGGATACATCCAATCCAACGTATTTTTTCTTCGGAGAAATGCGTAGGGGTCGTTTTCAAGGTGCATTTCAAATAATCTAATCCGTCCCAAGTCTTCAGGACTTTTCGAGAGGTAATCTCTCAAGATTGCCAATCCCCCATGAAGTATAAATCCAACATCCATTCCAGTTTCAGATACCCACTCCCAGAAGGGTAAGTCCATACTAGAGTTAGGGCTATTGTTAAGGGGAGACCACTTGAACGCAGCATCACCGAAGTGAGTTTTATAGCCACTTCTCAGTCCGTCAAAAAAATCACTAGCACCTTTGTTTAGATTTTTTTCTTTGGGCATGTGTACTTTAGACACAAAATAGCCCCTGTCCTTTAGGAAGCTTTTGAAGGCCTCATGGCCTGCTTCTAGGAGGGTCATATCTGGCCCACAGATTCTTGTCACGACGTCAGTGTGTTTCCCTTCAATTTCTACGATATCAGATCCACATTCTATTAAAAACTCCTTAGACAGCTCAAGATAGTCTTTTAGTTCGGTCCCCCTTCCATCAGTTAATTTCGGATTGCTGATATCAAATAGATTTTTTTCAGGAAACCTGAGTGTTATAGTGTTCTCACCCCACCTAAACAGCTGAAAGCCGTTTTCCCTAATCAACTTACTCGCAAGCACCTCGTCCGTTATCTGACACAGGTGTAGTATTCTACCATGACGTTGATGAAAAATTATTTTTCTGGACTTCCAGAGGTTTCCCAGAATGCCTAAATCTACAGACTCTGGCGATTCCTCAGCATCCATACATCCCTTGTTACAATACCCTTTAAATTATTTACATAAAAGTGACATGTGGAATTCAAAAGTAACACAGGACCTTGTGACGAGGGAACTCAGTACACTCAATGAAGAATCCCTGCGATCAAGCTAGCAAGGGAGTCACCAAAAACCCAATTCATTCCATCAACACCTTCTCATACTTTCTATAGAGTAGATATGCAACTGGTATCATCAAAATTATGAAAATTGTGAAGTATTTTCCGTATGTGTGAACTAATTCCCAGTTTTGTCCAAGCACGTATCCAAAGTATCCTAGTGCAAAGTTCCAAGGGAGTGAACCTAAAAATGTCAGCAAGGTAAATTCCCATAAGGGAACTTTTGCCAGTCCCGCGGGAAGAGAAATAAAAGTTCGTACTGCAGGCATCATCCTTGCAATAAAAATAGTTTTTAGACCATATTTATCAAAGAATTTTTGAGACATAGTTAAATGAGTTTCTAAAAACTTGATTTTGTGAATAAAGGTCATTTTAGCACCAATAAAGTATGCAATCAAGGCCCCAATAAGGTTTGCAAAACTTGTTGCGATAGTTAAAGTCAAAAGTGAAAAATATCCTTCAGATGCTAAAAAGCCCCCCAAAGGCACTACAATTTCACTTGGTATTGGGATTAGTGCAGATTCAAGAATTTGCGTTATAATAATGGCAAGAAGCCCGTAAGTATCAACAAAGGCTTCTAAGGGCGCAATTATGAAGTCTAACACTAGAAAATCTATTGTAAATATATTAAACACTATCGCCCGCTATTTGAAACCAATAGAAGCGTATCCCACAACAGATGAGTTATCTCCTGTGACTTCACCAGACGTATAATACATAATTAATTCCCTTTCTTTTTTTCTTAAAATAGACATAATAAGGAGTGTTGGATGAAGCCCACACATAGAAATGGAATGATCACTTACTACGCGTTCAAGCTCTTCAGGATCACCATTTAAAATCGCTTCAATTGCAATAGTGTCTAATCGAGACGCAGTACTCCGAGAAATGTAGTGACTAAAATCCGTAGTAGCAATTATTGGAACCTTTAGTTTTTTTAGCTCAGCCCCAAATTCAATTAATTTTTCTAATGATGTTGGTGGGACTGTGATTGGTAAAATTGAAATATTGGGAAATTTGTGCTGAAGAAATGGAAGTTGAACTTCAATACTGTGCTCCTTAAAACTTTCAACTACGGGAAGATTTAGTTCTTCAGTTAAGTCTTCATCAACTTGTACTTTACCAAGAGGAGTCTCCCACTCCGAATATGGATGAGTTGAGATTTCAATAGTATTACCATAGTGATCGTTTCCTAAAATAATGACCGAATTTGTTTTTTTCAATGATTTGTAAAAAGACGCCGCGGCAAGTCCTGAATACGCATAACCTGCATGTGGTACAATACCGTGTAAGTAACTAGACTTTTCAACTTGTTGAAACAAAGACTCAAGTGAGGCCTTTAGTTCAATTGAATCTTTAGGATAAAAGCCTGAGGCTTGCGCAGGTCTAATCATAAAAATAAAAGAGAAGTGGGTATTTATTCCTGTTCGTCTTTGATGTTGCCAATAAATTCTTCAACACTAACGTCAGTTTCTTGACTTTCCTTTAACTCCCCACGTTCATACAAAACGTAATTAGTCAAAAGCCAAAACACAGCGCCAAGAGATCTTCGTCCCTTGTTATTAGATGGGATTACTAAATCCACATTTTCTAGTGTGTTATTTGTTGACGCCAAAGAAATAACAGGTATACCTTTGGAGACTGCTTCTTTTATGGCTTGTCTATCCCCATATGGATCTGAAGCAATCAAAATACTTGGCTCAGTAAAATATTCAAGGTTTGGGTTAGTCATAGTACCAGGCATGAATCTACCAGGCATATAACTTACACCCGTAAGTCCTGAAAACTTCTTTGCAGCATTTTGTGCTTGATCACGTGAAGATACCACTAGCACTTCCTCAGCAGGGTATTTTGCAATTAATCTTGCAGCATCTCGAATTCTATCAATTGAGTCCTGAACATTCAAAACGGCAAGTCCATCTTCTCTAATCTTAAAGATAAACTTTTTCATATCGGCTACTTTTCTTTGAGTCCCAATATGAACACCATTTTTTACCAACACTTGCCTAGCATTATTCATTAATCCACCTCACTTCAAAGCCTTTAAGAGTTTTTTGCTGTGCACAATTGAGCGGTCAATCATATCTTCGACCTCTTGATCGTTAAAGCCATGATTACCTCCCTTTTGCAAAGAAACTATGTTCCCGTCCTTTATACCAATTGTAAGACGTGCATCTAGTGCAGATTCCTCTTGCATAGTTGGATCAACTAGTACGCTTTCCCCTACTTTAACAAAAGTTGAAGAAACGACTTTTCCATCTACGGGGAGAGAATCTTTTAGGTTTTCTCTAATTATTTCACCATCTTTAAAGATTGGTAGTTTAGCGGTCGCTAGAGCTGCCATTGCACCAAGAGTCGCTGCATCAAAGATATTTCCATCTGCATTAATTGTGTAAATATCTACAAAGACTAACCACACTTTTTCTCCAGATTTAATTACTAATTTTGATACATCAATAATTTTTGCTTCTCTAATTGCTCTGTCTACGACTCTTGCGATTTCAATTGCTGCTGGGCTTGGAGGTCCAGTCTCAAATGAGTCATGACTATATGCAGTAAGTTCTGCACCCGTCATTAAAACTCCCGAATCAGGTGAATCACTATATGGTTCACCTGCATTTACCTTAACTCCAACTAGAACTTTAGAATTACCTAAAGATACCATAGCCGAACCTTCAGCCTTAGAAATAACACCAGTCTCTACCGTTATATCTCTAAACTCATCAAGCTTTCGCCCGTCAAGTCTTACTCCTTTCTTGAAGGAATCATTCATTAATTTTAATGTAACTTTATCTATCATTTTAATCACCTTCATACTTGGCCTTTAGGGCCTTCACTTGTTCTTGGTAAGTGTATTCAATTGCTTTGTCTGCCATTGCTTTACCTTCCAGGAACTCTTTTTTAGTTACGTCACCATCCATCTGGAGTAGTACAACTTCATCATTTGCAATAGATTTTGCATATGCGATATCAGCTTCACCCCACTGATCTTCAGGCTTAAAGACATCAGCCACCATAACACCCTTACCAGTCTCATCATAGATCTTACCAAAAGCAACACCAGTTACTAATCCCTTCATTGGGATACCAGCATCAGCTAATGCAACTGAAGCAGCATTTAGTCCAGCAATTCTAGTGCTAGCATCTGCTTGTATTACAGTAACAAATACATCAATTACAGATCTAGGGAATTTTTCGACCATCACTACACTTCGCAAAGCTTCAGCGATTACTTTACTAATTTCTATTTCTCGTCTACCAGGTCCTGGTCTTTTTCTGTCCTCTACTGAGAAACTGAGCATATCATATCTTGCTCTAACCAATGCCCTGTCAGACAATACCATGTGTTTTGGGTGTAATTCTCTAGGTCCATAGACTGCAGCAATAACTTTAGTTTTACCAAAGTCAACCTGACAACTTCCATCGGCATTAGGTATTACACCAGTTGTGATCTTGATTTCTCTCCATTCTCCAACTTTTCGTCCATCAAGACGCTTACCATTTTTAATTAAAAATTTAGGCTTTACTTCCACTTACTTCACCTTCTAAAAACTTTTGTATTGAATCTGTTAGGCCAACTTTATGAGCATCCTTTTCAATCATTCTTATTACTTTGATTGCTAATTCCTCATCGCCACCTTGTAACCAGATTCGTCCGTTTTGACCTACAAACATCTTTGTGCCTGTACGATCTTTAATCAAGCTTACCATACTCGCATTTTTCCCTATAATTCTTGGGATTTTTGATGGAGATACATCAATTATTCTTCCATCTGTTAATTTTCGGAGTCCCGGTCCTCTTGCAGTAACCATCGGAGTCATAGATTCATCTACATTCGTAATTCTACAAATCAATGCCTCACCTACGTTAAAGAAGTTTGAGAGTTTGTCTTTCTTTAAATCAATAAATCTATCAACTGCCTCTCCAACCATCATTAATGCGTCATATGGTGATTTAATTTCAACCACCCAATTACTGTATCTTACTTCTTTTATGATCCCGATTACGGGATCGTCTCGCTTTGGCATATATCTTCCAGACAAGGGGATTACTCTTACTAACCTATCCCGAGTTTGGGCCAAACCTAAAAGAGATGATTTTATCATTTTTCCATCTCTATATGTTCCGTCTCCTGGTAAGTAGTCCATTCCTTCGACTATTACTTCACCAGGAACTATCAAATTTTTTTCTGTCATTTTATTTCCTCCTTTACCATAATTTCACCCTTGGTCAAATTGCCCAAGGTTGTTATAACGTCAACTTTTAGTCCCGCCGGGACTTCCAAAGTGACCTCAAGGCTTCCATTACTCAGCCAACTTTCTTTTATAACTTTTCCTAAATGCCTTATTTGCCCATAAACTGAAGCTGCATAATTACTAGGCACTATTACTTGGAGTTTAGCAGTCCCAAAACTTATGGGGAGTACTACTCGAATTGCCTTTAATACAGTATCAATTTGTTCACGAGCAGATTTAAATTCAATTTTTACTCGTGCTTCATTAAGTCCCCACTCAATTCTCTCACGTGTATGTGGGAGTTTAGTTCGTGGGTCTGTTGAATTTTGCATCAATATACCAATAATTTGTTGTTTAATTCTTTCCATCATAACCTTCTTCTGAGCAGTTGTTGGATGAAATATACCTTTTAAAATTATAGTGTGTGCAACTTTTATTGGATCATCGGTTCCAAATACACGTTGCACTTCGGATAAACTTGCCTTTTCTGCTTTGCTTGCATTTTTGTAAATTTCAAAAACAGCAAGTGCTTTTGAGACATCAATATCATCCCCCTCTCTTGCCTTTAGGACAAGGTCTGGATCCGCTAAAATCTCAAAATGCGCATCGCTTTTATCGTATTTTACTACAACAGCTTCATTTACTTGGACCATTCATCATCGCCTCTAACTCACCCTTAGGGAGTTTTCTAAATCCTTTTTCAGTAATTTCGGCGACTTCAACACGCTTGATTGAAAATTTGTCCTTTAGGAAATTTTTCAGTGCATCGATTCCCAATGGGAACGCTTGTTTTAATGTAATATCCTTAGTATATTTTGCGTCTAAGATTTTCATCACTTCAGGTCTACCTTCACCAACTGCAGTAGCTGACCATTCTGTTGGCGTACCACTTGGATCAATTTCGTAGAGTCTTGGCTCACTATCGTATCCTGCCATTAAGACTGTTACACCGAAGGGTCTTAGCCCACCATATTGTGTAAAGATCTGCATGTAACTACTGACATCAAAGACTAATTGTCGTACAGTAATTGACTCATCATACACGAGTCTATTTCTTTGAGCTTGGACTCTTGCCTGCTCAATTAATTTCCTTCCGTCTGCAACCAAACCTATTGTTGCTGCGCCGACATGATCATCCACTTGATAAACCTTTTCGATACTTCGTTCTCGAATAAGGCTATGTAAGACTTTTTTATCTGCTAACATGGCAACACCATCCTTAGCTTTAATACCGATTACAGTAGCGCCTCTCTTTACGGCTTCCATTGCATACTGTACTTGAAACAGTCTTCCATCTGGACTAAAAACAGTGACCACGCGGTCGTATCCCATACCATCAGGAGCAATTATTTGCATATTAATTCACCTAATGAGTTTTGAAAGCGTCGTTTTTAAACCTATGTAGCACCGTGTCAGTGTCGTGGATTAATTATTTCAGAACGTGGGCAAGAAAATACGACGAGGAGACTTCTAGTTATGGGTATGATCCGAATAGGCTCATAAAGCCGTTTTTGCACCTTATTGGTAAAAGAAAACAAGGTCTTGATGTTGGATGTGGAACTGGCTTAAGTCTAAAGGTTATTGAAACGTTTTGTGAAAAGATAGTTGGAATTGAACCTGTTGAAAAGATGGCAAAACAAGCAGAATCTAAGGGTTTTCAGGTACTTAGAATGAAAGGCGAAGATCTAGGACAAATTAAGACGAAATTTGACTTTATTAGCTTTTTTGCGAGCATAGACTACCTTGATTCTTCAGTCGCAATAAAAGGGCTAAAAAACATAATTACAGAAGATGTAGTAGTTTTTATTACAATAGAACCAGAAAATAAGAGTTCTGTGGTATTAAAATTCCTAAAAAATGGCTTTTTGGTCAAAAAAAGTATTACAAAACGAGCATATGAAGGACAAAATTACGTTTGTGTATTATTTGAGAAAGTTAAAGGCTATAAAGAGAAAAAGTCAAGCAAGGACTTGTGAGTAGATCAGATTTCAGTAAATTTTTTGATATGTTAAAGGATTACACTAAAACTGTTTTTGATGAAAAATATCAACTTAACATAACAACTCAGTACGTAAAGGACAAGGAAGGTAGTGTGAAAACAAAACTTGAAAAACTAAAAATTGATTTTATGGGTGATTTGTTTCAAGAAATTTATAATTCAGATGCAGGAACCGTTGTTAAAAAAAATCTTAGGAGAATTTTAATTGGTGGTCGCACTAGTGTCTTAGGGAATTATTCAGCAGAGTCCAAACAAATCACAGTTGACAAAGAAATGGGAGAAGTTCCAATGTCTCAATTTGTTGGACTTATTATACATGAATTAGGTCATGTGTTTGAAGAAAAGGATAAATCAACGTCAAAAATGGTTGAAGTAGAAGAATACCTTAAAACCGAATATGGAGCAAACCTATCAATCATAGATCTTTTTGGAATTGAGTTTGTTAAAGGTATATATCACGCAATAGTTGATGATGTAGATAACGACCTCAGCGAAGTTGAGATCTTAACCAATTATGCTAATGAACGCGGAAGTCAATTTGCAAAAAGATTTGCATTTACAGTTAAAAATTATCAAAGCCTAAAAGAAAATAGTGAGATACCAATCCAAGAAGATTACGGTAAGGAATTCATATCTGAAAGTTATACAGTTCTAAAAGACACGTATAACTCAAGACAAAGTATATCAACAATGACACCCGAACAAAAGGGTAAAATTATTAAAATTTTTGGTGGATATTGTGCACTTGATGCGGCTTTAAGGGCGTCAAGCTAATCATTATATACTTCCCTATGAGGGCATAATAGGTGAATGAAATGGAAGAAAGAAGTATCACTCAAACTTACGGTAAGACGGTTTATACGGATGAAGGATTTCTATTTGGTAGAGTCCAAGATGTAGTTTTAGGAAAATATGCACTCCAAGGATGGGTCGTTGGTATTCCACCTGAAAGTGTACTAAAAAAAGCAGTACCAACTGTAAAAGCTGTAGTCGTACCTCATAAAGCAGTAAAAGCTGCTGGAGATATTATACTAATTAGTTCAAAACTAGAGGTTCCACAACCATCTAGTGGAGAAAAGGAATCTGAAGCCAAATAAGGCCTCATTTATTTTTTTTTAATTTTATTTTAAAAAATAGTTATACAAGTAGGAACGCGACAAAATAATACAATATAGTCATAACAAGCTAATAAATTTTTAGAAGGGCAAAAGGTAAATAAAGCTCTTCTTTTGAATAGTCAATGGATAAACGTGAGCTTCAACGAATGTTTTCAGCTCAACCAGATAAATATTATCAATTATCCACACTAAAAGATGATGGATTCTCAAGAAAGCAGTGTCCTAAGTGTAATGGGTGGTTTTGGTCACTTGTAAAAGAAACTTGCGGAGATACAGTTTGTGAAGGCGGATACAAATTTATTGGAAAGCGAGACATGGGTTGGGATTTTTTAACTGCCATTGAAAAGTGGGAGAGATTTTTTGAGAAGAATAAACACAAAGTTGTTGAACCATATCCAATTGTCGCTAGATGGCGAGAAGATCTTCATTTTGTTATAGCTAGTATTGCTGATTTTCAGCCTTGGGTTTTAAAGGGAATAGCAGAACCACCAGGTAACCCAATGGTAATTAGTCAACCATGTGTTCGGTTTAATGATCTTGACAATGTAGGTAGAACCGGCAGACATATGAGTATGTTTTTTATGGGCGGCCAGCATGCGTTTAACCTTCATGATTATTGGCAAAATGAAACGATTCACTTTGGTTTTAGATTTTTAAAAGAGGAACTAAAAATTCCCGCAGAAGAGATCACATATAGAGAAGATGTATGGCGAGGTGGGGGAAACTTTGGACCTAGTGTTGAGGCTTTTGCAGATGGGCTTGAAATTGTAAATCACGTTTTTATGCAGTTTGAAGAAACTGAAAAATCACATAAAGAAATGGAGAGACGTGCAGTTGATACAGGATGGGGACTTGAACGTATTAGTTGGTATGCTAGTGGAAAAGCCAATCAGTATGAAGCCATATTTCCAAACGCCGCTAAGCTAAGACATGATCTTGGAATTGACGTTGATTTTCTTGATCCATTTTGGAATAAATTAGGTATGTATGATGTTAGTGATGGTAAAAAATTACCAAACGAATTTAGGGAAAAAATGAATGCACTAAAACCACTTCACGATCTTTACAAAGTCTTAGATCACACACGTGCATTAAGTTTTGCATTAGCTGATGGTGCAATACCCAGTAATGTAGGTGGTGGATATAATTTGAGGGTTTTACTTAGAAGAACATTTAGTATAATTGAAAACAATAAATGGGATATCTCACCTGGTGAATTAATCAGAAGTCACGCTAAATATTTTTCAAGGAGATTTAAAAATATGAAAGAGCTCCCTGACGTCAAAGAGATTGTAGGGTTAGAAAACCAACGATATATTGAGACTAAAAAGAGTGGAGCTGAATTAATACTAAAATATCTAAAATCAGGTAAATTAGAGTCTAAATTAGGCGAATTATATGAGAGTCACGGCGTTCCTCCTGAAATGGCAAAAAAGATTGCTAAAGAGAATGGCGAAGACATTTCAATACCTGAAAATTTTTACCTAAAAATTGACAAGGGGGAACCAAAAAGACGTGATCCTAAAAAGACTCGAGACATTCCAGAAACAGAAGTTTTGTATTATGATAGACCTCCTGAAGAGACACTTGAAGCCATTGTAGTATGGAGTGAAGGAAAGGAAGTTGCATTTGATAAAACGCAATTTTACCCAACAGGGGGTGGACAAGATCACGATACAGGAACTATTCAGTGGAATGATAAAAGTGCAAAAGTGGTAAATGTTTACAAGGAAGGCAAAGCAGTAATTCATGTACTTGATATTTCAGCCCCACATAGTGGTGCAAAGATTATAGGTCAAGTTGATGTCACCAGACGAAAGGATATTATGCGTCATCATACGGCAGTTCACATCGTAAATGGTGCTGCATACAAAGTACTTGGAAAACACATATGGCAAGCAGGAGCTAGCAAAACCACTCAAAAAGCAAGACTAGATATCACTCATTACAAACCCATAACTGATGAAGAAATAAGAAAAATTGAGCTGATTTCAAATGAAATTGTTCTAAATAACATAAAGGTTAGAAAAATGGTAATGGGTAGAACTGAAGCCGAACAAAGATTTGGTTTTAGACTTTATCAAGGTGGAGTTGTTCCAGGTGCAAAATTAAGGACTATTAATTTGCAAGGTCATGACGCAGAGGCGTGTGGTGGAACTCACTGTGACTATACTGGTGAAATTGGTCAAATAAAAATTACCGACACTAAAAGAATTCAAGATGGCGTTGTTAGAATTGGTTTAATTGCAGGTATGCGTTCACTTGAAAAAACATGGCATGATGAAGACATACTAAGGACTGCAGCAGATGCGGCTGACACCAGTGTTGGTGACTTGAAAAAGACCATTGAAAAATTAAAGGGGCGCGTTAAGGCTCTTAGAAAAGAAAGTGTAGAGACTAAGCTTTATGGTAATAAAATTAAGTGGGCTGTAGTTGATATGCCCTTTAAACAGATGGAAAACACAGGTAAAACGGCTTTAAATAAAGAAACTGAAGCCGTGATTTTAGTCAGTAAGGAAGGTGGAGTCTCAGTAGTGTCAAACGGGAAAATTAGTGCAATAGACATTGCAAAACAAATCTCAAAAGAACTTGGAGCTGATGCAGGCGGCAGTAATGAAATTGCCAGAGGTGGAGCAAAAACTATTCAAGGCGCAGAAGAGATTATTAAAAAAATAATTAATAAACTAGAGTAAATAAGTTTTTTACAAATGTTTTTAGGGTGTTAATTAATCCCACAATAAATCCAGTGAAACTAAATTTTAATTCAACTGGCTCCCTATCAATTGTTGGTTTTAGTGTATTATTTTCTGTAACATTATGAGGTCGATATCTTGGTTCTGGAATTTTGAGTTTTTCACCTAAAAAGTAAATTCCACTCGTTGTAATATTTCCAACAAATTCAGCTCTCACACCAATAAGTTTGAAAAAGTTTCCGACTAAAACACCATCTTTAATTGAAACTTCATATGCACTAGTTAAATTATAACCTATAACTTTTAATTCTTTTTTAGTGATATTAAGTTCACCGGCACCATCTAATAATAAGTTAAAAGTCCAAAGTTTCATTTCAGTTTTGTTGTAAACTTTTATTTTTGCGTGAGTGTTTGTTACTTCAATTTTGTTGGTCTTTTTTGGTATAATAATTGTACTTGAACTTTTAATTGATCCACTAGAGCTACTCGAACTTTTGCTCGGTGTCACTATCACTCGAGTAGTGGGGGTAACATTTTCTTCTTCACCTAAATTCCCAGAATAATCACTAAAGATTACACCAACAGTATACATTGTTGAAGCGGGAAGTTCGTTAAAGGTATATGATGTTTGTGGTGAATTAACTTTTATTTCACCAACACCATATAAATTCACTTTTGTTAAATTCCAAGTTGGATCTTGTGGATCTTGCCAAGATACTGTAATTGATGAAGTGGTAGTTGAATCACTTAAAATTGGCCTAAGTGGGGACGTAACATCATAGGATTTAATTTCAATTTCAGGGTCTCCAACGGGAAGTTTGAATAATACATAAGTCTCAAATACCTTAAATTCAAGTTCTACACCACTTTTAGTTACGTTTTGTGCAGTAAACCCAGTTGGTGTTGAAACGTTTATCCATGCACCCCCAGTAGTTCCGACAACATCAATTATTAGTTTTTGTTTGGTTAGGATATTATTCACTTCATCAGGGAGTCCCGTATCATTAATTATCACAATTGTAACATTACCATATGTAGCTGCAATACTAGCATTGTATATTTCTTGAGTTAAGTTAAGTTTGGGTTCTTGTTTTGTAAAAATATGAGTATATTTTGTTTGATTAAAGAATATGTCAATAAAAGTTAGAGTCACATTGTAATGAGTTAGATTCTCAGTAAAGTTGTAAGTGAAGTTTCTTATAGGGAGATTAAAGTTAGTGTAAGTTAAAAGTTCACTTAAAATTAAATCAGTTGTATTTTCATTTAAATTGTATAGTGAATAGTTTTGTGGAATTGAAATATTTACTGCTTGACTTGGGCTTAAAATTGTTGTACTAAAATTGCTAGTTAATCCCCAACGATTTGATAACAAAAGTGTTAAGTTTGAAATAGTTACATTCACAGAGTTACTAAAGTTTTCAAAATCAGTACCGTTCCAGTAAAATGAATCATCAGTATCAGTTACAACACAGTTAATTTCATAACTTTCGTTTGCAAATACACCCTCAATGAAATGATACCACTCGTAATCTTGATATGGCCCAATCCCACTCAAAGTTGAAGATCCATTAACAATAACACAGTTGTACTCAGGTCTTGTTGTATTCAAATATAATGAAACGTTTGTAAAGGGTGTCCTCCCGTTACGTACATAAAAACTTAGATTCAACCACTGATCGTTAGTAACAGTTGATTCTATATCAATTTCAATGTTGTAATTTTTTTCTACACTGAAATTTAATTCACTGATTGAAAAATTTAAAGTTGTTGAATTTGAGTAATAAGTAAGAGTTGCAGGAATAAACTCACCATATCCTAAATTATCAAATGAAATATTAAATGTTTGATTTTTGGATAGCTGAGTCATATTTATTATTTTAGAAAAAGACAAAATATGTGGGAGTGAATAATATGATAAATTTACATCAGCTAACCCCCACCCAACATCTTGCATTGAACGTCCTAGTTTAGTTTGATTACCTAAAATTATTGAAGTGAAGAGTTCTTGAAATGTCAATTTTGGCACAGCTTCAAGAAGTAGTGCTGCAATACCAGCTACGTGTGGTGCTGCCATTGATGTTCCAGATTTAATTATAGTAGTCCCTGCTGAGTCCGCGGAAGTTATACTAGTACCAGGTGCAATTATATTTGGTTTTGATAGTATCCCATAAAATAATTGTCTTAAGTTTTCAGGTGGACCTCTTGAACTAAAGTATGAAAGTGAACCATTTGGAGACACACCACCTTTGGGAACTGATTGGTATGATCCAACTGAAATTGCATATGAAGATGTCGACGGACTCATAACAGTAAACTCACTATCCCCACCAGGTATTGAACTAAATTCATCAGTCAAAACATGAACTTCAATGTCGTAGGGTGAAGTATTGTTTACAGTTAAATTTACAATTGCAGGATTAAAATATCCAGGATGTATTTGGACATTATAATTTGAAACCACAATGCTAGGGGACATAACACCCAAGTCCCCATTAGTAATATTTAGATAAGATTCAACAGCGAAATAATCGGGCGTTGTCATAATGGATGTATTGTAAAATAAGATTCTAACAAGAATAGGGGAATAATAGTCACTGTGGTCTATTGTAAAATTTTTGTGGGTGCCTGAACTTATATTTGCAAATTTGTGTATCGGATAATTTCCTGAATTTCCTGCTGAAACTACAAAAAGTGTGTTGTTGTAAAGAGATTGCTCAGCTACGAACCAATCAAGCCCATATGTTGTCAAAAATCCATCAGACAAACCATCCCCATAGTAAGGAAGACCCCCAAGGCTCATGGATATTATTGACACATTTCTTGCTATTGCATCTTGAATTGCCCATTTTAGATCGCTTTCCCAAAAATCACCCCCATCATCACAATTGTATGAGAGTAAAGTTACAC
>JAAOXU010000004.1 GCA_018220935.1 Candidatus Altarchaeota archaeon
CTAGAATATGGAATGCCCCCCGCCGGGGGTGTTGGTATTGGTATAACTCGACTTGCATTTATTTTACTAGATAAACCGAGTATCAAGGAAGTAGTCTTATTTCCCTTTGTTGGTGGTGTTGAAAAAATACAAAGCGTTGCTGAGATGGATAAAGAATTAAAAGATGAGTTTAGTTAAACTCCCATAATTTTTTCTAGTCTTTTATCAACCTCATCTGCAGCATCTAACTTAAGTACCTGATTAACAATAACCTCAAATCCCTCAGTCATCTCATTATGCTTTACTCTTCCATCAATATGTAACTCTTCTAAAAGTGGAACTTTGTCGAGTAGTGCATCAAAATTAGAAATTTCAGCAACTTCAATTGCTTTTTCTCTACTTACTCCAATTAAACTTTCAGCAGCACCTCTAAAAAATATTGCTCTAAGTGAACTTGTCCCATCATCAATTATGCCACTCACCATTAGTTGTTTACCCTCTGGGCTGTTAAAAAATGGTTCACGCCTAAAAATACGAGTTATAGCGGCTCTAACAATGATTCTTTGACCATCACTAACACTATCAAGTGTATCTTCATTTTTGACTACTACCTTTCCTTTTTTCACATCAACAGTCCCAGTATTACCAACTCTAATCTCAACTCCCGCAGGGCTTTTTTTAACGTAACCAGAAATAATGTTAATTAAATCACCTTCATTAATTTCAATTTTAGTTTTATCATCCCATAAACTAACATTAACTTGTCCCGTATCATCTTCACAAACCAGATTCAAGACTTTTCCTGCTTTGTCTCCCCTAGTAAATTCATGAACTGGATACACGCGTAAAACCTTTAGTGAAATCTCAATACCACTACTTCCTTCAACTAGTGAATTAGCCTTAAATTCTGTTTTACTATTAACCCCTAGCTCACTTGCAATAATGTGGGCTGCACCTTCCTCGCTAATAAGATAGTCAAGCTCTTTTCTTTTTACTTCAATTAAGGCCCAAATTTCTTCTTCAGTCTTGCCTGATTTTTCAACTAAAGACTTGATTAATTCCACACTGAGTATGTGCGTATGAGTTTTTATTGGTTTATGGCAAAGTAATTTAGAGACATCTCATCTAATTCCTTCTTATAAAATTTTAATCTTCCCGCGTTACTTTGACTATAATCTAACACTAAACCCTTTTTTTGAACAAAACACGTAATTTTACTAAGACTTCTGTTGAGTAAATCATCTGAAATTATTTGTTGATCTTTCTCAAAATCGCTGTTGTGTGCCATGATATGACCGACCCAAAGTGCATAAACAACTTCTTTTGCTTTAGTGTCATTTGCGCCATTATCAATTAAATTTTTGACTAAAGAACTGGCATTAACTATATGTTTACCCGAAATCTTACCACACCACTCCTGATTATAATGAACTATTAGTGAATTGTAATCATCAAAAGAACTTGATTCTGAATATTTTTCTTGCTTTATTCCTTTAGAAACATCCAAAAATAATCCTGCTAAGGTTGGTTCCCCTTCAAATTCCTTTGGTGAATTTTCTAAACCATTCATAATTGAATTAAAGGGTGAGTGTCCGTTTTTTGACCCCCTCTCATATCCTAATATATCTCTTGGAAATTCATTCAAAAACTCATTATATAGCGTTAAATCAACCTTTTCTTGTATTTGCATACCCATACAGTTGGAGGGGTGACCAATTTAAATATTAATTTCAAGACCCCACTTACTCGCATATTTTTTTGCACTCTCACTAATTGAATCACAAAATACACTAATCTTTACAGGTAAGCCCAGAGTAATGGCTTTCTCACGTAAGTTCTTTAGATCACTTAGTCCGACATAGTCCTTTTTTGTTGCTACATAAAACAATTTATGAACTGGATCCCATCCAGCTAAATCAAAACGTAAACTAATTTTTTTTGGTCCATCTTGGAGTACCCAAGTATCAATTTTGAATGGCTTGTAAATCTTAAAATGTTCTGGAAATTCACCTATATATGTTTTTGAAACTATTTCAACGGGATTGTATCCAACACTTGTCATATATTTTTCCCCACTAATTTTTTGCATTTCACAAAGCCCATAATGGACAAATAATTCAAAGACGCGTTTATTGACGGGTGTAACTTTTACTGGCCCTTTTGATATTTGAATGAGTAATTTACTCTGTTTACCACCGTCTTGACTTATTATTGACTTGACCTTCTCCTGAATTTGTCCTTCGTGACCGTGTTTGTAAAACACACGCCCAATACGATTTTTTCCTAAAATTATGGGTTTTTGAGTGTGTAATATTCCTTTTTTTAGTTTGGATAATAAAAGTCGTAGATTATTGGTAAGATTTTTCTCAGCTGTATTTTTTCCAAGTTTTTTCCCATACTGGAGTTTATAACCCCTAATTAATGATGCGGTCATACCATCTTTAGTTGGTGCAAAGAAAGTAAGTGTAACATTCATTAACTCTTTTTCAAAAATAGGACCGTCTTCTAAGACCCCCAAAAGGTGTTCTTTTAGGGTTTTTTCTAAACCTTCTGTTGCGATTTTTACTACTGGTCTCACAAAAAGATAGAGACCTATATAATTAAATCCTTTTCAGGTCTTCTGTGATGAGCTCGCAACTCTGACGCCTTTTGGTGGGTGATGAGGATTATGAGTTCTGACAACTTTTTGTTATACCTCTTGTCAGGTTGCTAATAACTCATTCTTCATCACTTAATTTGTTAATAATGTCTTGGAGCATCATTTTTACTTCACTAAGTTCCCGTTTTACATCTAAAACTTCATCAGTCAAGTCATCCATTGCATCCAATATGTTCTCAACACTTGTCATACTTTACTAAAGAATCGTGTTTTTAAACCACTTATGATATTTTATCTGTGTATCTTGAACTCATCAGTATACTTGGAATATCAGTAGCAGTGGCCATTTTAGGAAAAATGATAAGTTATGCACCATATGCTAATCTAGCTGGATTTACTGTATTTGTTTCTGGTATTGTGATTCTTGCCTTAAGACAAGGCGATAAAAAAGACATAGGCGAAGAGAGCTTGGAAGGGGACTCCGGGGAAAGCACCGAATCTCTTAGCGAGTCGTTGGTTAAGCCAAAATCCAAGGGCAATAAGAGGCACAGAAAATAAACCCACCATTCCAAAGCTTAAAGAGAAAACTAAAGGTAAAGCAAAATCTCCCGCACCAACCATACCATTTTTGAATATTATAGCAATTGCATCAAGGTTGATTTCTCTATTAATCTCAAGCCACAAAAACTTGATATATGGCAAATAAAGCACACCAATAACATCATACAAACTAAGCAAAGCTAAAAGCATCATAGCAGCACTTGGTGTAATAAATGGTGCAATTAACATAGCAAAACAAATGATAGTCACAAATGAAGAAATATTAAATAACTCAATAATTCTAGTCTTTCTTAAAGCCAAAAGTAACAAGCCCAAAAATAAACCAATTTTAAAGATGCTTCCAAACATAAATCCCGAGAAAAATACTGCTAAATCAATTATCCAGGACAATTTGATCCTTAAAAACTTAACGCCAATAAGAACTGCCGTTAATATGAGTAAAGACCAAAATATATCAAAACTACCTTCAACTTCTTGCCCTAATTCAAATTCTTCAGGTCTATACTCTTCTAAATTAGGTACGGCCAAAACTATGGGTAAAATAAGAAAAGCGACTAAATTTATCAACAAAAATACCTCAACGGGCCTCACTAAATGAATATAGCAACTAAATTAAATAGAAATATCCTAGTTCTTTCATGCTTAATATCCTATTTAAAAAATCCAGAGATTCTGATTTAAAAATGTTAGAAGAACCCGTAGCTGGGTCTTGGATTAATGTAGTCAATCCAACAAAAAAGGAAGTAAATTTTTTGATGGAGAAGGGGGTTCCACTTGAATTTATTAAGTCCAGTCTTGATCTTTCAGAACAACCACGTGTTGATGAAGAGTCAGGTGCAAAATTACTAATTATCCAAGTCCCTGAAATTGTTGAAGGTGATTTAGAAACAGCACCTCTAGGTATTGTGATTACAAGTGAGTATGTAATAACCATCTCAAAAACCAAAAATAAAATTCTTAAAACTTTTGTAAATAATCCAAAGGGTTTCTACACTACTAAAAGAAGTAGATTTTTGTTTCAACTTTTTTGGACTACAGTCAAAAGCTATCTTGGCTACCTAAATTATATTGATAATACACTAGATAAGTTCGGAACAAGTGTGACAAAATCTTTAGGTAATCAAGAAATTATGGATCTACTTAATTTACAAAAAGCTCTAACGTATTTTAAAACGGCATCATATGGTAACCAAAGAGTACTTGACAAAATCATGACAGGTAAATTCCTAAAACTATATGAGCAAGATGAAGATATTCTCGATGATATTATCATTGATAACAAACAAGTAATTGAGATGATTGATACGTATCTAGCAATAACTGCTAATACGATGGCAGCATACGGGAGTATAGTAGGAAACAATCTTAATCTTTTAATGAAACTTCTAGCAGTTCTTAGTATTTCGATGGCAATACCTACAATTATTGCTAGTATGTTTGGTATGAATGTGGCACTTCCCTTCCAGTCAAATCCAATAGCTTTCTGGGGAATATTTTTCTCAAGTGTGGTTTTTAGTTTTGTAACATTTTACGGATTTTTCAAATTGCGCTGGATATAACACTTAACTTAACCAGTTATCAAGACCAGCTTGTTTCATCTTCAAATCTTTTTCATCTCCACCAACAGCTTCCATAACTCTCATGACTGCTGGTAAAAGTTGATGATCAATATAATAATCCGCGTCATAATCTTTTGCAAGTTTAAGATTCACTGATTTTTCACTTATGCTTCCCGCTCTAGGGGTTACAATATATTCAATAATCATACCAGGATATACTGGCTCCCCGCTGTTTTCCATATCGTGGGCCACTTTAACATGTGGTGCCATCTGCGTATAGCTACTTAATTTTTTAGTCAATTGAGTTCTAATTATAAGACGGTCAAGTGGGATTTCTTTTGCCCTTAATTTTTTTACTAAGGCCTTGACGTGAATTGTTGCATCATCTACTTTATTTTCAAGAATAAGTCTTATTACTTTTTCTTGTGCATCGCGTGCTAAACTACTCCAGTCTCGTCTAACTTTCTCTAAGCCTTTAACTACTAAATTACCATCACTACTAAGTAAGGCGTATCTTTTTTTTGTAACAAAAACACCCCTAACAAAAAATCCGTCAAGTTCAAGTTTTATGGGGTTGGGAAGTTTTTTGTTTACAGTATCAATAAAATTTTTCACGTCAGTCTCAAATGTATGACTAGTAGACGTTAACATTACTGAATCAGTATCCCCATAAACAACAGTAAAACCTGATGCGTCAGCCATCTCTATAATTTCTTTGATATATTGTCTTCCCCATGATGTAATGGCTTTAGCTGAGTCAAGATGATACCACCTTGCGTTTGCGTAACCTAAATATCCATAAAAACTGTTAAGCACTAATTTTAGAGCATTTTGTCTAGTATGAAGTATTTTGTACTCATGACTAGTTTTTTTTATGGTGCGCATTTTAGCCTTTAATTCCATTCTCTCATCAAAAATGGATTTTAAGGTAGATGGAATAAAACCTTCCCTGTCAAGTGAAAAAACAGTCCCAGATGGTGATACATTCTCCCCCTTACTAACTACAGTCTCAGGAGAAATATTATGAGCCATAATTATAGTGGGATACAAACTCCTAAAATCACAAACTGAAATTGGTGAGTGTAGTCCCCTTAATGGGTCTTTAACAAAAGCACCTTCATAACTTTCACTTCGTCTCTTACTTACTTTCTCATATCCTGGACGATTTGGAATTAATGCACCTCTCTCACTTGATTTTCTAATTAATAACCACTCAACAACTTGACCGGAACTCATCCTAGATACATCAAAAACTGTCTGACCCACTAGTTTTGAAAGTTCATATACCATCGGTAGAACTTCTTTAGCAAGTAAATAGGTGATCTTAGCGTCTTGTAACGCATATTTGTAGAGCTCTTCTGGATTATTTTTGTAAGCTTCATTAATTCCCGTCCCACCACCAATATCTACTTTTTCTTCTCCAACAAGTTCACGTGCAACTGTGTTTAGTTTCATATTTTCACTTTTTAGATATTGTGAGAGTAAATTTTTAATAAAAAGATAAAGATCAACATTAGCAACCCCATTAATTTTTGGTGCAAGGTCGCGTCCCTTTTTTACGAACCGAAGTCTCTCTTCACCAAAATTAAGAGGGACCTTAAACCGCCTTGCTCGCTCTTTAATATATGGCCAATCAAATCCATCACTATTGTATCCAACTATTGCTTCGGGTTGATATGCATTAATGGTTGCAACAAATTCTCGAAGTAAGGCCTCCTCGTCTTCGACTAAAGTAAGACCTTTGACTTCTAAATCACCCCATCCAATAACTTTACTAAAACCGCCATCCCCCCAAAAACTAATCATAATGATTGGATCTCTTCCAATCTCAATACCAGCTTCACTTAAACATTCAATATCAAATGCAAGAGTTTTGAGTTCAAATGCTTCCTTGCCTGCACCTTTTTCAGTTATTTCAAATAAGGGTTTTAGTTTTTTGTCTATAAGATATCGTCTAATGAAAGGAATATCTGCTTCATGAACCTTTCCAAATTCTTGAAGTTTGTCTCTCTCACCTGGTATATCTTTTGGATGTCTAAAATAAACTTTCCAAACTCGTATGGGTTTTCCAAGTTCGAGTAGCTTAACTTCTTCAACCTTTACAATTTTCTTATTTTTTAAAATCTCTTCTGTGCTTTTTTGTTTTCCCGTTTCACGGGATTTTGGAATAATATAGATATATGGTAAAAATTCCTTGTCTTCAGCAACAACTCCTCTGCCATAAAGTACAACTTTAGATTCAAGTTCTCCTTTGTACTCTGCGTCAATTAGAATCATACACTAAGCATAAAAGACCCTCTTAATAACCTAATATCAAAACTCACAGTTTTACCTGCTTCTCTGATTTAGTTACCAACAGCTCTTTCAATCTGTTTTAATTGGTCTTCTAAGTTCTTGATTATGTGCGCATTGTCTAAAAAGTCCATTTTCCCAGAACAATGTTTACAAACAAAAACACTTTCCATCGCATTCTCAAAAGGCATTCGGGTACATGAATTCTCGCACATGAAAAACTGGTGTTCTTGCTCATAGTCTAATCTTTCGCGAATATTCGTGATTTTATCAACTCTAATCTTTTGAACTAAAGCATCAAGTTTATCATCGTGGAATTTCCACAAATAGATATACCACCCAGTTTCTTCGTCTTTTATGCGCCTAAACTTCACTAAACGACTGTCATACAATTTGTAGAGAATCTTTCTAACGGTTTTTACGTCCATTCCCAGCCTTTCAGCGAGACTAAACTCGTCCATTTCAGATTCTTCGCTCAATTCTCCAACAACATCAAGTGAGTTTGCTCCCGCAACCGTTGCTAATGCGTTAACTATCTCAGGTTTGTCCAACGACTCCACATTCATCACTAATAACTGCACGACCATTTTCGGTTTATATTAAAACTTCATCACTAACAAGTTAGAACACATACGATCCAAAAAGGTTCATGAGAAGCAAGAAAAGTGCAACCGTACTGGCTGTAGGGTATAATTTCTTACTCATTTCACTAAACATTCTACCACCATCAAGAATTCCTAGGGGAAGTAAATTCATTAACCCAACTCCAATATTTAGACTAAAACTAATGGCCAGTACTTTACCAATAAATGCGAATATCTTGCCCCATATACTTGTAAATTCAAACAAAGGTTCTAAATATATTCCAAGTTTTCCGTCGTCCTCAAGGTTTCCACTTAACTCCCTGCGGTCGGTTTTAACAACTACTTCACTTCCTGGTTCTAATCCACCTAAAACCTCCCTTAGCTGAATAATTGATCGCGTTTCTTGGTTATTTATACTTAATATTACTTCATCAACTTCAAACGGCATATTAGTTGAATTAAGCACTTTTAACCCCAAATCTTCGCTATTTTGTTGAACTACGTATCCTGTGGGAAACAATAACCCTAAAACCAAAATTGCAAGTATAAAATTACCCATAGAACCTGCAGCAAATATCCTAAGTTTAGCGAGCTTACTTGTCTTTGCTAATTTTTCCTCATCAATCTCAACCCCAGCTGCAGGAATAAACAAAAACAAAATGAGTGCAGTATACTTACTTTTTATTCCATGAGCAGCAGCCATAATCCCGTGCATCCCCTCATGAAATACTGCGAGTAGTAGTATGGCAATAAGCCCTTCAACAAGTGGGATGTAAACTGGGGAACCTGGAATTCTAACTCCTGGAATAACTAATCCGACTGAAGCGGGACCGCCATTGATAATGTCAATACTTCCCTTGGCAAGAAGGGCGCCAGCAATAAGCATCCCAAAAATTCCAACCAAAACTGAAATATTTCCTAAAACTTTTAGTGGCTTTGAATATTTCTTCCCAAAACGGTACATATATTCAACTGGTTTTTCAAACTTCAGCATGAACATTGGAAACTTTAAGTCAAACTCCACGCTTCTTCTCCTCTCAAAACTATATAACACTTAACTTCAAATCAAGCTATACACTTGTTACCGTGTCCATCTGAATTAAGCGCAATAAAAGAACACTTGTCCCAAAAACAATTAACGGCACCGGCTATATGATTCGCATACAATATATTATTTTTAGTACTCTCTTTACTAAACCACTCATCTAATACTTCCTGTATATTCCCGTCTTCCCAAATTGCACAAGGACTCAACCTATCTATATCTTGACCATATATGCTCTCACTAACGTGATCGGTAATTCGATAATTGGTTCTTATATTTTCTGCACAACTATTTGTGGCTGGGTTAGTGTAAGCATAGTACTCAAAGTCAACCATATCCTTTGCCCGAAATTCAGCCAATTGATAGGCTTCATTACTAAATTCAAGTCGACTTTTATTATTACTAACCCTAAATTGATTAATTTTTTCAAACATAATTGATGCTTCCTTTTCATCAGTAGTATAATCCTTAAACACAATCTCATCACACCTATCAAAATTCAAAATTATTCCACTACCCTTAGAATTTTCAATTGCAACAAATATAGCAATCGCACCAATAACAACTACTGCATAAATTATTACGGCAGGAACTTGCTTTACTATCACAAATTAATTTGTTTTACTTTGCATTTATCCTTATCCAACAAGCGGCTCTCCCGCGCACGGGATCCCGCCGCTTGAGCACGGGTACCGTCTCACTACAATTTTATGAGATAGATTTATATTTTAGTGTGAAAAAGTAACTAAATGGAATTAGAGGCTCTACTCGACACTATAGGCAATTCTACTCGTCGAAATATACTGTTTTTATTGGCTGAGCGACCTAGATACGTATCAGAAATTGCAGAGCAGCTTGGAGTGGGGAGAAAAGCTATAATTGAGCATTTAGAAAAACTCGAGCTTGCAGGAGTAATAAGTTCAAGAAAAAAACAACTTATGCGAGGACGGCCCAGAAAATATTTTGAAATATCCGAGGAACTTTTTCTCACCATTTCAATAACTTCAAACTTTGTAGACTTCTCAAAAGTAAAAAGCAATCAAGAAATTCCTGAGGCCGAAAAGTTGAATCTTGAACTAGATGAACTTGAACTCTCACCTGAAAGTGAAAGACGTATTTCTGTAAGTTATATCTTAAACAAATTAGAAACGAGGCTAAATGAAATTGAAAGTGAGTGGGCTGAATTTCAAAAACTCTTAAATCGAAGCAGAAAACTTCTCCGCTAAAACGAAGACAAATCTCCGTTGACACGAAAATGACTCTGCGTTAACAGCGTTTAGATAAGGTATAAAGCCTAGTGGGGTGTGTATTTTTTATGAAATTTCGTGGATTTCTCACAATTTTTATGCTACTTACAATTGGACTTGCATATGAACTCCCAACTTATACTTTAGAATTTGGAGACTTTCTAATTTTTGATAGCTTTGAAATTGAAGTTGGTCAAATTTTACCATACACTATAC
>JAAOXU010000024.1 GCA_018220935.1 Candidatus Altarchaeota archaeon
AACAGTAGCCCATTCTGCACGGATTAATTGAAATGATATCAAGAATATAAGGGCTAAAGCCAGGTACCTAATCCGCATTAGCTTGATTTACACCTGTCTATATTTTAAACCACCGGTATTTTGAAGCTTTATGAAGCGATTAGACCTTTTAACTGCGTTAATTGTTCTAATTTCAATCGTTTTTTTCACAAATCCAGATTTAATTAAGAAAACCAATAAAGTTGGCCTAACTAGTGTTACTGTGTTTGAAGGTGCTGAACTTCTCAATGGTGGGAGAAATGGTACTGCCCAAGTTTCGTTTTTTAATCCAACTAATGACATTCTTGAGTGTGAAGTCAAGATTGATATATCTCAATTCTTTTCGGGAACTTTGTTTAGTGATGTCATACAAACTTCATTTAGTCCAAATACTACAATTATGAATTTTTCAATTACTCTTCCCAATGGAAAGAATAAGGTGACTATAGATGCAACTTGCTGAAATTTTGCTTTTTTTACCATCCATTTTAATTTTTTCAATAATCGCATCATATACAGATATGAGATCAAGAAAGATCAAAAACACACTAATCATTCGTATGCTCCTAGTTTCATTCATCTTAAACGTCTTTTATTTCTCAAAAAACCAAGGACTTCTATTTTATCTGGCGTTTATTATTGTCTCTTTTCTTCTAGCTCTAATACTGTGGTGGTTTGATTTTTGGAAAGCGGGAGACGTTAAATTTTATTTTGCTCTTAGTACCTTTTTACACCCAAAGTCAACTACACTCTTTTTACTCCCGTTTTTAGGTTTTCTTGCATTCTCCATTATTATTACCGTTTTTGAAGGCATATTGACTAAAACTATTGAATTTAAACTCAATTTTAGTTGGGGCTTATTGCTCCCCGTTGCTGCAGCACCGCTAATCTCAATACTTGGAATGAATGCTTTAGTCATAGTTTTTTCTTTATACTATGTAGGTAGTAAGTTAAAGATTGCGAGGAAATTTATGATCTATTTAGCAGTTTTTATGTTCATAGTGCAACCTTTAAACTCAATAAAGGCATTATCTGCGTCCTTTTTATTTTTCCTTGCTTCTGCTTTCAAATTTAAAGGTAATTTACCGTCTGCTCCTATGATTTCCGCAAGTTTTATTTACACTCTTATCTTATCTAGCTTATGAAACTCGAAGATGATTTTATTCAAGTTAATGAAGAAAAAAAACTAGTAACAGTTACAGTTAATCCTTTAGTTTTTCCAATTGACTTAGTTTACAATGCGGCATATCTCTTGATGGATAGGTCATATATTATTTTAGATGGTTCACCTAGTGAAAAAATTTATGTCATCATGAAACCTAGAACCTATAAGGGGGACTTAGTTGATTTGGGTAGAATGTTTTATGATGAATTAGTTGCGTCCGCTTTTCATGCAGTCCAATTTGTAAGAAATAAAGAAATGCGAGAAGCACTAATGAGTAGTATTGCGCCTGCAACTGAAAGTTGTGATTGTGGGGATGAAAACTGTACTGATAACAAAAATAAGGGTGCGACTAAAGACGATGAAGATGACGAGGAATTTGACGAAAAAGACATCGCAACCATTTGGGAAGACAAGTTTGGTGAAAGTCGTGA
Organism: Candidatus Altarchaeota archaeon; assembly: GCA_018220935.1. Classification (GTDB taxonomy): domain Archaea; phylum SpSt-1190; class SpSt-1190; order SpSt-1190; family SpSt-1190; genus JAAOXX01. Next base: position 1,615 of record JAAOXU010000024.1, read on the forward strand.
AGGGGATAAAAAGACGAAATAATAAATCC
>JAAOXU010000025.1 GCA_018220935.1 Candidatus Altarchaeota archaeon
GTCTTTATGTTTTAGCAATATACTCAAAACATAAGCCGCACCAATTGCAATGCCAACTGAGGTAAATGTAAAAAGTCTAATCGCAGAAAAGGCTGAATACATCGAAAATGCCACAATTGAGTTAACTATGATAGTTTTCAAATCTTTGTCTTGTAAGAGGCTAGGAATTCCAAGTAAAAAGAGTAAAACGGGGGCATCTTTTGGAAAATCAATTAACAATTTAGTAGTTGCACCAACTAAGGCCAATGCATAAACATAGTCTTGACTGACCGCTCCTTTTTTGGTTACTAGTTCCCACGATTTTTTTAAGATAGGTATTAGTAAAACACCTAAAGATAGGAAGAAAAAGAAACCAAATTGTCCATAAAATTGATTACCTGCTAGGTTCCATGTCCACTCAGGTCTTTGATTTTCTGCCACTGTATTACCATGAACAATAGTACCAACTGGTTGTGTTGGTGCTTGAAAAGTTTGAACTAAATATTGAGTTACAGTTGTGAAACTACCAAACGTAAGAAGTGAAACCATACCAGCAAACAAAATACCTAAACCAAATGAAATTAACATACGCTTCTTTTCATATTGTTCAAGCTGAGGTATTTTATACACGATATAATTTAATATTCCAAAACCCGCAATCCCTAAAAGACCCATACTAATGTAATCAGTAAAAATTACTGCATATCTTGGAACTAAAAAGTGCATTAAAATATAGATGATAAACGAAACTGAAAGAAGTGCAGTTCTTTTGTATTCTTCACGTAAAAATAAAATTCCAAATAACGGCACTAAGGCAAAAGCAAATAACACCTTACCTCCCCAAGCGGTAGCAACGGCACCCATCGAAATCCCGCCAAGAATTGCCGGCATGAGTTTTCTCTCTTGAAGTGAAGTGGTAACAAAATACCAACCTAAAAGCCCTAAGAAAAATCCAAGTGGTTCTTTATCTGCAAAGCCTTGACTTGTCCTAAACATATACGCAGGGATTATAGCTAAAATTAAAGCAGAAAGACCACTCATTTTAAGCCGTCTGCCTAAAAGGCCCATTGAAAGTATACTTAAAATTCCAACTAAAGCAGGATAAAACTTAACTGCCGCTTTAAGATCTCCAGCAAGACGCCCCAAATACACAAGTGTATGAGGAACTAAAGGTGCAAGTTCAATTGAATCCCATCCAAATGGATAATATCTGAGTGGATCAATACCACCCCAAACACCAGTATTCCAAATGTTTTCACTAATTCTCCAAAAAAGATAAGGATCAAATGCCTTGATATACGGCTCACTTAGGCCAAAAAACCTAGTATAAATCATAATGGCGATAGCTAAACCCACTAAAAGACTCGAATCCCACCAACGCGATGAGGTTATTTTCTTTAATTGAGTCTTCCATGCCGTCATTACCAAACCAATCGAGGATGATTTAAAACGTTCCCTTTTCGTATAAGTCTTTTTTTAGAAAAGGCGATAAGGCGAGTTGAAGGCCTTGAATGTAGAATGATTTTCTATCAACAACACCATTAGTAAAAAATGCAGGTGCTCCCCCCTTTTGTTTAGTATTAGTGTCTCCCATTATTTCATCCATAACAGTTCCTAATTCTTTTCCACTCCTTAATTCACTAAAAACCCATTTTGGTAATGGCAAAAGTGGAGACGAACCAAACGACTCAAATCCGGATTTATCAATAATACAAAATACACCAAAAGTGAAATATTGTCCTTGAAGTTTAGCTGCACCTCCTTCCATCCCAACATAATAATCGGCAGTCTTCTCGCGAAGCGAGAGAGCACGATTTTTTGCTCCCTTAAAAGTATCCCAGTCAAAGGGTTGGTCACTAACTCCGCTTTTTACGCTAATGCCTTCAACTACAACATTTTCAAAATAACTAGAAAATGCTTCCCTCGCAGCTTCAATTTTCACTGGATTTTTAGATGCAACTAAAATTTTCATAAAAAACTATGCGGTATTGAATTAAAACTTTAATACAAAAAGCGCGTAGCGTTATTGTGATACTAATTATTGCTGAAAAACCAAAGGCGGCTAAAAAAATAGCTGAAAGCTTGGGTCAAGTTAGGACTCAAAAGTCTGGTGATTCTTATTATTATGAAGTTGGTGGTGATATTGCAGTTGCACCTGCAGTAGGACATGTGTATGGCTTAGTTCAAGGAAGGGAAGGGTGGGATTATCCTATTTTTGATGTAGTATGGCAACCAAATTACAAGAAGAAAGGTTTTGAGTATACAAAATCATATATTCAAAACTTAAGGGGTTTAGGAAAACAGGCAAGTGAAATAATAATTGCTACTGATTATGATGTTGAAGGTTCTGTTATTGGTTTTAATGTTCTAAAACATGCCATTGGAAAAACTAATCTTAAAAAAATAAAACGAATGAAATTCTCAACTCTTACGCCCCAAGAACTACTACGAGCGTTTAAAGCATCACATCCACATAATCAGTTTGAGGTTGGTATGGTTGAAGCTGGTCTTTTAAGACACCATATGGACTGGTTTTGGGGTATAAACCTTAGTCGTGCCCTAACTCAAGCATATAAGACTACTGGGGCCTTTAAAGTACTCTCAACTGGGAGGGTTCAAGGACCTACATTAAAAGTTTTAGTTGAAAGAGAAAAAGAAATAAAGAAATTTGATAGTAAATATTTCTTTAGAATTTTGGCTAATATTGATAAATATCAGGCTGAAGGCCCTGAATTTGACAAACTAAAACCTGCACTTGACGTATTTTTAAAACTCAAATCCCCTGGAAACGTAGTTAATGTACAAAAAAACATACGAGTAATTGATCCGCCCCCACCCTTTAATTTAACTGATTTGCAAACTGAATCAAACAGGGTACTAAAATTTACACCTAAAGTAACACTAGAACTTGCTCAAAAACTCTACGAAGATGGTATTATCAGTTATCCTAGAACTTCAAGTCAGAAACTCCCCAAAGAACTAGATACTAACGAAATCTTAGAAAAATTATCAAAAACATATCCTTTTGCAAAAGACCTAAAAAACAAAAAATACAGGCCTGGGAAAAAAGACGATCCAGCACATCCAGCTATATACCCAACAGGAGTCACGCCCGGTAAACGAGACGGGAGTGAACTAAAAATATATGACTTAGTTGCAAGAAGATTTATGGCAAGCTTTTCAGAACCCGCGACAAGAGAGAGTACTAAAATTATCCTTGATGTTAGTGGTGTTGACTTTATCTTACTGGGAAGAAAAACAATAAAACTTGGATTTACTAAAATTTATCCTGCTGGTTTAGAAGAGAAGGAAGTACCAAAAGTAAAGAAAGGAGATAAGCTCATCATAAGCAGTTTTGAACTAAAGCGTGAACAAAAAAGACCCCCAAAAAGGTATACTGCGGCGGGACTCTTAAAATTAATGGAAAAATTAAATCTTGGTACTAAAGCAACTCGTGCTAATATTATTCAGACTCTCTATGACAGAGGATACATTGAGGGAAAAAGTATCAAAGTACTTACCCTTGGTGAAGCGGTTGTTGATTCACTTGAGAATGCTGCACCTGAAATTGTATCAATTGATCTAACTCGGGAATTTGAGGAAAAAATGCAAGAAGTCCATGAAGGTAAAAGAAAAAGGGATGACGTACTAAATGAATCCAAAGAGGACTTAAAGAAAATTTTAGAAAGGTTTAAACAAAAAGAAAGTGAAGTTGGTAAGACTCTTTCTTCTGCTATTGTGAGTGGGGATTTACCTAAAGCAAAAAAACCAAAGGGTGGTAAATCTATTGGAACTTGTGAATGCGGTCAAACTGTTTATTCACTAAAGAGCCAAAATGACAAAAAATATGCAAAGTGTTTTTCTTGTGGTAAATCTTGGGGACTCCCACAAAGAGGAACAATAACCGTGACTAAAAATACATGTAAAAAATGCAAGCTCTTTATGCTTGAGATAAAAAGAAAAGATGCTCAGTTTAAGCTATGTCCTGAGCATGGCTTTGGTTAGTCTTCGTCTCCAACTACAATAGTATTTTCATTAGCTTTTTTCTGTAAATTGGCTGACTTCATCATCATATTGGCGTTAGCTTGCGCAAATAAGTGAAATAACTGAACAAAATCATTAACCACGTTTTGCATCTCACCCATCTTTACTTCAATTGTCTTTGGCTCTTCCATTACAACTGCTGTTGGTGCTGCACGTAATATGCTCGAAAAGAACTTTTCAAAGGTTTTAGTTTCAATTCCGATGTCAACTAAGGCAGATAAGACCCCTTCAATATCCTCTGTCTTTTCCCAGTGTTCGTCATAAACTGTTAATCCTTTAATCTGTTTTACTTCCTCAATATGCTTTTTTAACCCCAATTCGACCTTTTTTATTAATTTTTTATGGTCTTCTCCTTTAGGAGTCCCTATTTGAGCTTCAATTATGAATCTGGCTTTAATCATTTAGTTATCAGTTAGAAGGGTTTAATTATTTTTCCAATAAAAGGTGTCTTTTCCTCACAAGCTGAGCATCTTGAGCCCTTAACACTAACCTTTGTTATAGTGTAACCCTTCCTTTCAATTAAATTAATTCCACACCCAATACAGTGAGTATTAGCATCTTCTCCAACATTTCCTGCATAAACATATTCAAGTTGCTCTTTTGAGACCTCAACAAATTCACTAATTTTTTTCTTACCCGTTGGTTTTTTATCTTTCATTTTGTTGTCTGGGTGAAATGCGCTTAAGTGAAGTGGAATTCTCTCATCCAAATCAGCTAAGTAACTAACTAACCACTCCAAATCTTTTAGTGTATCATTTACTCCTGGAATTACTAAATTAGTAACTTCAACCCAAGATTTTTTGTGAAAGTACTCAACTGTTTTAAGAACTGTTTCAACGCCTAGTCCATCAGCATGATGACGATAAATTAGTGAATTTCCTTTAATGTCAATATTAGCAGCGTCAATAAACTTACCAATTTTTTTGAGGGGTTTTGGATTAATTAAACCATTACTAATCCAAACATTAAAGAGCCCTTCTTTTTTTGCAAGTTTTGCAACTTCATATGCATATTCGAAAAATACAGTGGGTTCAGTATAAGTATACGCAATACCCTGACACTTTGATTTTACTGCGGCTTCAACTATTTTTTCAGGTTCAATTTTGTGACTTTTTGCATCTGGATTTTGACTAACTTCAAAATTCTGACACCACTTACAACTCAAATTACAACCTGGACTTGCAATACTATAAACTCTAGAACCTGGCCAAAAATGATACAATGGTTTTTTTTCAATTGGATCAATATTTTGTGCTACCACCTTTCCATAATTAGTTGTGATTAGAATGTCTTCAATACTTTTTCTTACTCCGCATTTTCCAAACTCACCATCAAGAAGTTTACACATATGAGGACATAACTGACAAATTATTTCCCCACTCCATTTTTTGTAAAATTGTGCTTCGTGTCTTATCATTTATTCACCTACAAATATTAATCTTAAAGGATCAAGTGAATCAACTCTTGCAAATCCAATTCGTTCCATTTGTATAAATTCTCCTTGTTTCCACTCGCGTTTTTCAACTTTAACAGTAGTCTTTGAAATTTTTTGAATTTTACCATCGACCATAAGCTTTTGTGATTCCCAAAGTTCTGCTAAATCAAATTCACTAAGCCACTGAACAATTGGGCGAATTAACTTGTCTCCTGAATATGTTGCAACACCATCCTTAATTTTGACATTATATGCACCCTTAAGCCGTAATAATGGCCCTAAATCGGCTTTTTCAATTAAGATTTCATCTTTTAACTTAACAACTCTAATCCCTAATTTTTCACTTGGATGCGCATTCATTTTAACGTCCCGATTAGCACCAACAAGTTTTAGTTTAACCGCATCTTTAATCACAAACACACGCTTTGATACAGAATCAATATTTTTCTTATTAAAACCTAAAAGACGTTTCCAATCGATCACTCTTTTTCCCCTATATGGTCCACTTGCGATTGCAAGGTCTTTGAATGTTTTTGGAACAATGCCCCGTCTCTTTAGTCCTATTATTGTTGATAGTCTTGGATCATTCCACCCTTCGACTAATTTGTCTTCAACTAATGGTTTTACTTTTCTTTTACTAGTTGGGGATCCATCCATTTCAAATCTACCAAAGTGAATATATGTTGGAGCTTTCATGTCGAGTGCTTCAATAATTTGTTTATGAAGTTCTGCTCTCATCAAAAATTCTTCACTTCTTAAGACGTGAGTGATGCCAAGCATCCCATCAGTTACAGCACTTGCTAAGTCATATGTGGGATATGCTATATGATTTTGTTTAGTGTGTGGGTGCATGAGATCTACTACTCTGTAAAGTGTTGGGTCACGCAATACTGTGTTTTTAGATTTAGGATCTCCTTTCCACCTTAAGGTGTATGGTTTTTTACCAAATAGTTCCTTCCATAGTGTATCGTTTTCAGCCACACTATGTTTTCTACAAGAGTCAGGTATGCCTTCCATCCTACCCTTTCTAACAACTTCACTTTTACACTTACACATATACACTTTTTCTTTTTCAATTAATTTTTTTGCTAAAATTTCAATCTCACCAAGGTGTTCACTTAAAATAAACTTATCGTCCCACGTAATCCCTAACCACTTCAAATCACTCTCAATTGCTCTGTAATATTCTTCTTTTTCACCTGCGGGGTTAGTGTCTTCTAGTTTCAAAACCAATTCCCCATCATACTTATCTGTGTAAAGTTTGTTTAACCAAAAACTAAGTGCATGACCTATATGCAAATAACCATTAGGCTCTGGTGGGAGTCTAAGTTTGACTAAACCACTCTGTGCATTTTCAAGGGGTGGGAGTTCCCTTTTTTCAACCTTCTTTTCTTTTTGCATTAATTCTGGTGCAATTTTTTTTAGTTGAGTCGCGATTTCATCTTTTTTCATTTTATTTACTCTCTCAACAGCCTTTTTTATCTCAGGGATAAGAGATTTGGCGTTTTTACGTAGTTCTGGGTCTGAGAAAACCTTAGAAGTTACTGAATTGAAGTCTGCCTTGCCATATTGATATGCATTTGCAAGGACATACTTTAGTATCATGATATCCTATAATCTTTAAGTTTATTAGTCTTTTTTGGTATGGCTTTAATGAATTATGACCCATAATTATATTAATGAATACTGATTCATAACACCAAGGTGACTAAAATGCCAAGAGGAGATAAAACAGGCCCAACAGGGCAAGGTAAAATGACGGGGAGAAAAATGGGACAGTGTGCTGGACACATCAGTCCTGGCTGTGTCGGTCGAGGTGGCCGGGGTGGTCGTGGGGGACGTGGGTTTGATATGACACAAACTCCATCAGAAAACTTAGCGCTTTCAAAAGATGCACAAGTAAAAATACTCAGTGAACAAAAGAAAGCTATTGAAGCTAAGTTAAAGGAGTTAGAAAATGCCAAGACCAAGAAAGCATAGGAGAATTGGACGCATGCCTGGTGTGAATTATTTCAAACCACAAGGTGTGCCACTAAAATCCCTTGAAGAAGTTATTTTGTCTGTTGATGAATTTGAAGCCTTAAGACTGGCTGACCTTAACTCACTACAACAAGATGATGCCGCCAAGAAGATGAATATTTCTCAACCTACTTTTTTTAGACTCCTCAGATCTGCCCGTGAAAAAGTCAGTCTAGCCCTTGTCGAAGGCAAGGCCATTAAAATACTGAGTTATTACTA
>JAAOXU010000026.1 GCA_018220935.1 Candidatus Altarchaeota archaeon
AGTCTTGCTAAACTTAATATTAATTCTGGGACTACTGACTGTAATTCTGTTGAGTTAGAAATTGATGGTACAATAAATCCAAGTCAAATTGATACTTCAGGTTCTGAATCTGAATGGGTAGTATGTTACCTTAACGATACCTGTCTAAATTCCAATGGGCTTGCTGAAGGTAATGGTGGATATGGTGAAGTAACTACTTGTATGGATGTTAAACCCTCTTGGAACGCACAAATCAATAATTATCTTGATGACACTTACACCTTTGGTAGAATTTGTGTTGATACTTGTGGTAATAATGTTTGTAGTACTGACTTTAGAGAAGAACCAACTAATTGTAAAGATTGCTGTAATGAATATGGGACTGGTGTTCCTGAAGGTACCTTCTTTACTTGTTTCTCACACTGTGATGCACCTGTTGAATGTGACCAACAGATTCTTGGAACTGAATTAACTGATGGTGTATGTGGTATTAAAAACGACTTTTGCTCATATATTATTGATTACACTGAACTAGATGATGTCATGATGGGTCCAAGTGATGACATAATTAATGTTACTTGCTCTGGTGTATCCCCTAACTTGAATTGTGAAGTTTGGATGAACTATACTGATGTGTCAACTATTACTTTTGATTTAGATGAATCTATGTGGAATAGTCTTCAAAATATTCCTGAAGATTTCAAGTATCTAAAGAATGTTACGATTATGAAAGATGACGTAATTATTGCAAATAAAGGCACTGAAATATTGCCAGATGCTGAAATCACAATTGACTCAGGTTTAGGTGAATCGGTAAGACCATATGGTCCATATACAACTACTTATACAGTAAAACAAAATAACAGACGTGCAGCAACAGTTGACCTTACAATACACACGATGTATCCATCTGATTTAGAAGTTAAAATGTTTGGTGACTTTGGTTGTGTGTACCGAGAAGGGACAGGACTAATATGTAATACTCCGCCCGCATTCTTTGATCTGCGAGTATTCTCAATTTCACAAGATGGACCAAATTCAGATAATGACTATATCTCACAAGCGACATGTTCGATTGGAACTGTAACTAAAACTGTTGACTTTACTCAAAATGACTATTTAGTTGAGTCACTTCAATCATACTATGCAGATTCAGCCTTTAGTTTTGATCCAATTACCTTTGGTGTTGGAAGACATGTTTTGACTTGTAAGAGTAATGTTGCATACTTTTATGATTCGAGTGATTCGATGTATGTTTCAATCTTTGGAAAAATTACGGATGTTGATGTTTCGACTCCAACTGAAGTAGTTCCAGGGAGTGATTATTCACTTTATGTTTCAAAAGTTAATGATGAGCTTGGTCAAGTTGTACCTTTCTACACTTATAGTTGGGAACTAGTTCAAGACGAGATTTCAGTTCCATTTGGGCAAACTGATATAGTGAATATTCCTCATACTTTCAAAGAAGGTGATGCTGAATTTGTATTAAGTGTTAAGGAAGACTATTATGAGTCATTTGAGACTAGGTATCCTGTAACTATTAGAATTCCAAAACAAATCTCGACTAGTGTATCTCCTGGCATAATTTATGTTCCGCTAAAAGGTTCTAGTGGTTTGTCTCCAAAACTCCTTTTGTCAAATAATGGACCTACAGTTAATGTGACTATTACTCATGCAACACCAGACGAATTAAGCTTAGATTTAGCATTAACTACTGTTGAAGTTGAGGGCTTTAGTACTAAGCGTGTTTTAGTTGATATTCAAGTTCCACAAGTGTCAAGTGATAAAGACTACGTTATAACCTTTAAAGCTAGCGTTTCAGGAAAGCTCCAAGACCAAGTTGATTTAAGATTAGTTCAAACTCAGCGACCTGTGTATGAATTTGATATTTATCCTACATACAAAGAAATCGATTTAGTTTATGATTCCGTTTCATATAATATTACATTATCAAACGTGGGTAATCAAGATGATTCATACACCCTTGCATCAGACCTATCTTTAAGTGAATTTGAGTTTAAACTTAATGCTGGGGACTCAAAAGAAATACAAGCTGTGTCTAAGAGAGCTGGTGAATATTCAATTTGTGTAAGATCTATTATGCTGCTGAGTAGAGAACCACGGTGTGTTACTCTTGACTTTATTAAACGTGAAGTTATTCCAACTGTTGTAGGTTTTGATATGGATCTTACAATTGATCCTAATGCCGGGGGTAGTATTATTCTTAACTTTACGCCTGGTGACTTCTCTGGAACTTACGTAATTGACTTTGATACTAACCTTACTATGACTAAATATGAAAGGTCATTTGAAAAACTAAAGAGTACTGCAATTTCAATTCCATTCACAGTTCAAAAATCCGGAGTGTATAGTGTTATTGCAACTGCATATCCAAAGGAATATCCAGACAAATCTTCAACTACTGAATTTAGTGTTGAAGTTAAGTTGCCAACACCCTTTGAAGTTGATGCACTACTTGAAGCTTTAGAAGGTAAAGAAATAACTGACGCTTCAATTCTCCAACAAATGGAATTAGCTAGAAGACTAGTTGAAGAAGGTAACTTTGAAGAAGCACGAGATATACTAAATGAATTAGCAAATACAATACAACGACTTGAGACCATTTCAAGTTACAAGAAGTCTGCTGGGTTAATGAATCCTTCACGAACTTATACCTTTGCTGTTGCAGGTGCAATACTAATTGCAGTTGGTTTGGTACTATATCTAAAATGATTTTAAAGGGCTACTCCCTTATACTTTGTGATAGGTGAATTAGGCTCAAGGCTCCGTGATGCAATAAAATCCTTTGCTGGGAAGGGTAGTGTCAATAAAGCTGAGTTAGATGTTTTAATTAAAGAGCTTCAGCGTGTTTTGATTTCTAGTGATGTTAACGTAAAACTAGTCTCAGACCTTTCTAAAGCTATTAGAAAAAAAGGGCTGGATGAAAAGCCTTTACCTGGATTAACTGTAAAAGAACACATTTTACGTGTAGTATATGACCAACTGGTCAGTTTAGTTGGTCTTGGGACTGAAATTCCAACAAAAAAAGACATTAAAATCGTTTTATTGGGTTTATATGGGTCTGGTAAGACTACAACTGCATCAAAACTAGGTTATTGGTTAAAAAAACGCGGGATTACACCTACCTTAGTTAGTCTTGATAGGGATAGACCTGCAGCATATGAGCAATTAGAACAACTAGGTAACAAAATAGGATTAAAGGCTTCAAAAGAATTAGTAAAAGCTCCCATCATAATTGATACTGCAGGGCGTGATGCACTAAGTGAATCAATGCTAAAAGAAGCTAAAAACTTACTTAAAAAAGAAAAACCTGAACACGTATTTTTAGTAGTACCTGCTGAGATGGGTCATGAAGCTGGTAAACAGGCTGAAGCCTTTGGTGATTTACTAACTGGTGTAATTATTACGAGAATGGATGGTTCTGCTAAGGGTGGTGGTGCACTCTCGGCCTGTGCTCAGGCTAAGGTTCCAATTGCTTTTATTGGTACGGGGGAGCGCGTTGATGATCTTGAAATTTTTGAACCAAAAAGATATATGTCAAGACTCTTGGGTTGGGGTGACATTAAGGGTTTAATTGAAAAAGCAAGAGAAATTCAAAACGAAATTGGCCCCGTTAATCTTAGTGATTTAAGCAATCTTAATATGGTAACTTTTTACAAACAACTGGAAGCCTTAACTAAAATGGGGCCATTTGAAAAAGTACTACAAATGGTGGGATTAACTGATCTTGATAAAAAAACTGTTGGAGACATGAAAGGTAAACTAAAACGGTACAAAGTTATGATTGATAGTATGACTAAAAATGAAAGAGAAGATCCTGGTATTTTAAGTACTACTCGAATTGAGCGTATTGCAAAGGGGAGTGGAACTACAATTAGGGAAGTAAGAGAATTACTAAAAGAATTTAATATGATGAAAAAAATGGTGAAAGGTATGGCTGGGGGAAAGATTGGAAAAAAAATGAAAGGTATGAACTTAAAAGCTTTGAAGGGTATGAAACTTAAATGATAAATAGGCTCTTATTATATTACGGATTCTTGATTCCAC
>JAAOXU010000027.1 GCA_018220935.1 Candidatus Altarchaeota archaeon
ACTTGGGCAACTGATGCACCAAGCGCTTTTCAGACTGCAGGTGTAACCACATGTTGTAGTGCTTCAAGTGATTGTACTGATAGTGATACGTGTGTTGCTTTAGCTGGAACTAGGGGAACTATACCAAATAAAGGATATTGTGCTGCATCTAACACTTGGCAAGGGGGAGATGATTCATCAGCTGCATGTACTGCAATAGTTAGTTCAGGTCATTGGTTAAACAATAACTGTTGTGGTGATGATTCAACTAGTGAAGATTATGAGTTTTCAGGGAGTGGAAATGGGTGTTGTATTAATGGTAACGTAATTGCTAATGGAACCTTAGACTCAACTAATCAATTTGCGTGTTTAGAGGGATTAGTTTACGGGTGTAATGGTAATCCTGGACTTGGAACTACTGATTCAAGTTGTGCAAGACGATATGGGTACTATTGTAACGGAACTTTAGGTCAAAATGATTGGGAACCAATTGTTAGTTCAGGTGGTGTACCACAAGACTGTGACGGAACGACCGATCTGCATTATGGAGCTGATGAAGGACACAGTACATATTACGATAAAGAAAGTTGTATTTACAACGCAGTTTACTATGATTCAGGAAGTGGAATTGCTAATCAAGACACAGGCTGGAAATGTAGTAGGTGGTTAGGTCCATACGCAGCAGACTGTTCGCTTAGTCAAGTAGGTTCAACACTAACACTATATGTAGAAGTGGCAGATGAAGCAGATAACGGAGATACAGGCGGATATGTATTTAGAACGGGAGATTATGATACTGTAACAAACACAGGTCACTATGCAGATGCCGCGTATCCAGGAATAATTTATCATGACCCTGGTTACTCAACATATGGTCCAGGGGTAGATGCAAACGAAGGTACATACGGGGACTATTTTGAAGTAATCTTTGATTGGTCAACACTAACAACAACAATAAATGATGAAGGAACATACTATACGGAACTAGGACTTGAAGAAGCTTCAGGCGTAGATTGTCCAACTCAAACTTGTAATACTGAAGATCCAAATGATAATGAAGGAACGTGTACTACATCAACTTTACTTTGTGTTCCAACAGCTTATGTTGGAACCGCCGACATAGATTGTTGTCCTTTGGGTGACCCGAATAGTGAATATCCAGGAAAAGATGATGACTCTAATTTTGCATGTGTTAGGTGTAATATAGTAACTAAAGTTCAAACAGAAGGTATTACAGGAAACTCACAGTGTGAGCAAAAATGTGGTGCATCAACAGAGTGTGATGAATATTCAACTACTACGTGTCCAGTACAGGGATATATTTGTAATTCTACTTGTGTTTATGTCGACAGAGACTTGGACGAAAGTTATTGTACAGATGGAAGTGGTTGTACAGCATACAGCTGGTTAAGTTCTGCAGCTCTATGTTGTGGGGATGATACTGGCGAAGACTTTGAAAATACGGGAAGTGGAAATTCGTGCTGTGTTGACAATGGTGTTGAATCTCACAATGCAATTTTAAGTTCATATGAAGAATCTATACTCTGTTTTGATGGTAGAATCCGGTCATGTAATAATGAAACTGTTTTTAGTTTTGATTCTGATTATGTAACTGGTGCCATGATTGGAGACAATTTCTGTACAACATCAGGATGGACTGACACAGCACCAGAATATGATTTATTCAATAATTATTGTACTGCGGGTGGATTTACTTGGTTTGGTGGAGCTGGAGAAAAAGGATGTTGTGAATCAGGTGAAGAATTTGTGTATGAAGGAGTTAGAGAAGAGAGTCTTTCAGTTTATTTTGAATTTGATGAATCACAAGGAAATAATCAAACATATGACTCTAGAAGCGGTAGAGTTGGTGACTTAATAGGAAGTGCAGGTCCAGATATTCCATTAATTGTAACATCATCTGCCTTAACTGTTAAAGGTAACGCCATGAGTTTTGATGGAATTGATGATTATATTAACATAAAAACTGACACATCCGTAGAACTTGACAAAAACTTAACAGCCGCATTCTGGATTAAACCTAATAATATTGGTTCAAATAGGTTAAACCCCATTGATAAGAGCTATGGGGGGGAGTTTGCTTTTACTATTGAAATTGATGGTTCACTTAATTTTTATCATGGAACTCAAAGATCTGACGGATACTATACTACATTTGGGGCCTTAAGTTCAGGAGCTATAGTAAATGACACGTGGCAATTCATTGTAGTCACACGAGATGTTGGTACTAGAAATCTAACTAGTTATTACAACGGAAAATTAGTATCAACCATACAATATAGTGTAAGTGCACAATTTCAGCCATCAGTTAGTACCTATGACTTCTTAATTGGAGACGGATACACCTACAACTTTGGCGGTGTAATTGATGAAGTTATGCTTTGGAACCGCACACTAACAGTTGAGGAAATCTCAATTCTTTATCGGTCATTCCCCGAATTAGCCCAAACTGATATTTTAGGTTATTGGACACTCGATGATGGATCGGGTACTACAGTAGCTGATTCAAGTGACAATGGACTAGACGGTACTTTTGTTTCAGATCCCCAATGGACTACGGATTCAAAAAGTGGAGGGGCACTATACTTTGACGGAGACGGCGGAGGAACTAATGGGGATTATATTAGTTTTGCAGGGGATGTAACACCCTTTGACGTTAATGCTGGTGACGCAACTTCATTTTCAGTTTGGATTAAACCAAATACAAGTATGACAAATTCATCTGAATACTTCCTTTGGAAAGAAGAGGGATGTATTGGGTGGAGTTTGTATATTGAAAACTCAACTGGAAATATTGGATGTAGAATTAGAACGGGTGATAACGCGTGTACAGGATATAATACATATCAAATAACAACTAGTGGGACTAATTATTTAGACAATACATGGCACCATGTTGTTTGTGTAATTGATAGACCAAATTTAAATCAATCACTTTATGTTGATGGAAAATATATTGGATATGCTGCAGTCGACAATACGTATAGTGGGACTGGTGGATCTTTAAGAATTGGAACTCAGTATAACAACGAATATCCCTATAACGGAAGCCTTGATGATATCCGAGTATATAGTAGTGCATTAAATCAAGACGAAGTTCAATATTTGTATAACGTAGAGGAGTGGAATAAGTATGCGTGTGAGAATACAGTTGAGACTAGTTGTCTACCCGAAAATGAATGTACTAAAAATGTGACTGATTCAGGAATTGATCAATATTGTGCTAATGGTTACTTTACAGATTACAGAGACGTAGTAGACACCTGTACTGGTGCTTGTACAGACCAAGGAGGTAGTTGGCTTGGTGGTGGTGGATCTGAGAATTGTTGTATTAGTTCACTTGAATTATGGTGTAATGAGACTGTTGGTGTTGATACCTTGTGTTACGGAGGACTAACTTATCAATGTGATTTCTGGTGTGATATTTTAGGTAGTGTTGATTCGTATACATGTACGAGTGAAGCTGATGGAGATTGTACATCTAGTCAGACTTGTACGTCTCAAGAAGGCTGTGATTGTTTTAAGAGTGAAGGAACAACTTGTACTACAGATCCAGAATGTTCAACTAATAATTGTGTATCTTATTTTGCTGAAAGTATTTCCCAACCAAGCTTAGGTAAGATGTGGGCAGGGGCAACGGGGAATGTATGTTGTCCTAGTGACTATTGTTCATATGATAGGTTAACACCAGCAGGGATTGTTGACTCTTGTGCTGTAAGTACTAGTACATCAGTTGATGCAGATGAGGATGGGGACTTAGATTATTGTCTTAATGGTGAATGGAAAGAATGTAACAGCTATGTTTCTGCATCAGGGAGAGCAAATGAATGTGGTTGTCTTGGCGCAGGAATTACGATTAACAAGAGTGATGTTTGGACTTGTCGTATCCCACCAGTAAATCTAGTATATGATTCATTAAGTTGTGGTACTGCATGTGATTCAGATTCAGATCTTACAAATATCGAAATAGTTGATGGTGCGGGTCAGTGTGTTGAACCAGATTTAAGTTGCTCAAAAATTTTAACTAAATCAAACTGGGTAGGAAACGCCACAGAAATTATAGCTGAGGTAGAAGTTAATTGTCCATGTGGAGAAGATGCAACTTGTACATTTGGTGTTGATAGTAATGGTCAAAGAGCTTCAATTGCATTCCCATCAGTAGATGGGGTAACTACATATCAGAGTCTCTCACCTAATTTTGTTTATGGGGAAAATAATGTTTCAATTAGTTGTATTTGTAATATAGTCCCTGCAGCATGTTCAGTTAGTACACCCGCGACAATTAGTTCTAATATTGAACTCTTCCAAGGGGATTGTGTTGCAGGAAAATTATGTAATAGTGAAGTAAATGTATCAAACTTTGGTGGAATAAACCTTAATAATTCACTCACCCTAAATACATACAAAACGTCACTTTTATTCTCAAATTATTCTAGTGTATACCTAATAAAGAGTACTTCAAACATTTTCAGTTTCACAAATAATTATAGTTGTGATTGGTATGAACCCACATGGAGTAGTGGTGTTGGAAAACTTGATTTAATTTATGAATCATCATTAGAATTACCCGAAGTCTCAAACAATATATACCTTAACACAACAGGGAAGTTGGCTCAGTGTGATACAAATGCAGACTGTACTATTTGCTGCTCAAGCGGTACTTCGTGCTGGTTAAACTCGACAGATTCAGGGGACTTCTCATGTTCTGATGGAGTATGTTGTCCTAGTGGGGAACACTTCCAAAAAGGTGCATGTTGTATTGACTCAGAAAGATGTTGTTTACAAGACGACGCGTGTAATGTTGGTGAATGGTGTGATAATATAACAAGTGGGTTCCCACAGGGTAATTTCATTTGTAAAGACAAAAAGAATATGGGTCAAGATTGTTTCACGAATAGAGAATGTGACTCTGGATATTGTGGGGATGGAATTTGTGCAGACCCTGAACCCGTAGCTTTAAGTGAATGGTATGAATGTAACCCATACTTAACTAATGATTATTGTAGCTATGAGAGTGTCAGTGGCACTTATACATTTGATCCAGTTGGATGTAACGATGATTCTGCATGCTCTTCTGGATATTATTGTTACTTACCAAGAAGAGGTTGTCTTGAATGTGCTCAACCAAATACTGTGTATGGCAGTCTAAACATTAGTGATGATGGACTTTGTCCTAGTTTATCTTGTGTTGGAAACGATCTTGATTGTTGTACTAATGACAATAATTGTGGGGGTAGTGAATGGTGTGATGCATCTGCTAGCTGTACTACTTGTTCAGATAGAAGGGACACCATTTGTAGCTCAAGTTCTTGTATTGGAACTGATCCTGATTGTTGTAGTGTTGATACCGAGTGTAGTGAAGGACTAAAGTGTGTTACAAATACTTGTACAGGTAATGTTGGTGAGACTTGTGTTACAAATTCAACATGTACTGGGGGACTACAGTGTCTTGGTGGAACTTGTGGTAAAGATGTTTTTATAGTGTTGAGTCCCCAAGAAGAAACATATGACGCTAATTTAGGTGAAACATTAAAATTAACTTTAGTTGTGAGTGATCCACAAAATAAGCAAGACAAATACACAGTGTATGTTGATCAAGGATATGTTCCAGATTCAGCATATGTTTTTATTGATGGTGTAAAAACTGAAAGTTTTGAGATGGGTGCAGGAGAAGTTCGAAAGTTCTTAGTTTCAGTTTCAGCCGCAAAAGTTAAGGAAGGAACACCAGACATCCTAACAGTACTACACGTGACAAGTGATACTAATCCATTTATCAAAGATTCAGTAACACTAAAAGTTGATGTAAATCCAATAACTATTGGAAACATACCGGCTGCACCACTTAATTCATGGCTTGCAATACTATTAATCGGTCTTTTAATCGGAATTGTAAAGAATTAATAGTTCTAAAGGTAGTCATTTTTGTGAAGCTTAACTCCGTTTATTTACTTGTTTTCGTGCTAAATATAGGCTTTTCAGCATGTATTGGAACCTATGAAGCACCAGGCATTGGAAATGCATGCTGTATTGATGACACAACCATTGCAAGTGGTCACACAGACACAACTAGTCAATACCTATGTTTAGATGGTGAGATTTTTGGGTGTCAAGACATTCCAAATAGTGTTGGGACTCTTTATGGTGAGTGTATAGAAAAAGAAAACTCAACAGAAAAGTTTTACTGTCTTGATTCCAGATGGGATTTTTCAAATAGAGTGAACACGTGTCAAGTGGCATGCACTGGAACTTGGTTTGGTGGAGACGGAGAAAAAGGATGTTGTGAATCTGGTGAAGAATTTGTGTATGGAGGTGTAATTAAAAAAGACCTAACTGTTTACTTTAAGTTTGACTTCATCTCTGAATTTGTATTTGACAATATGAGAGGATTATACGGAGTACTAAAAAACAATCCAACTGAAGTTACATCCGGGGAAAATGTAGTAAAAGATACTGCCATAAGTTTTGATGGAATAGATGATTATATCGAGATTCCAACTAGTCCGGAAATTGAACTTGATCAAAATCTTACACTCTCGTTTTGGATAAAACCAAATAACATTGGGCCAACTAGAATTAATCCTATTGATAAAAGTTATGGGGGAGAATTTGCACTAACTATTGAAACGGACGGTTCACTTAGTTATTATCACGGGACTAGTAGATCAAGTTCTACTTATTATTGGAGTTGGATTGCATTAGGAGTGAACAAACTTCAAAACGGAAATTGGTATTTTATTACAATAACAAGGGATATAGAATCTAACGAAGTGAAAAGTTACTTGGGTGGATTAATGGAAGGACAAACTACTTTTTCAACAGATCCAAATAAGATTCCATCAAAAAGTACATTTAATATGACAATCGGTGACGGTTATGTAAGTAATTTTGGAGGTATAATTGATGAGGTTATGGTGTGGAATCGTACCTTAAGTGACAGGGAAGTTTTAATTTTGTACAGGGATTTCCCAGAAAAAACACAAACAGACATTATAGGATACTGGAATTTTGATGAGACTAGCGGTATAGTAGTAAAAGACAGTAGTTTATATTCACTAGATGGTACTTTTTATTCAGACCCCCTTTGGACTGATGATGCTAAATTAGGGGGTGCACTTAATTTTGATGCAGATTCTAATCCAGATGGTGACTACATAAGTTTTGCTAGTAGCCCTAATAGATTCAATGTAGACGCCAGTACGAGTCAAACCATGATGGCATGGATTAAGCCAAATCAAACTGATTATACTAGTTATTTTCTTTGGAAAGAAGGCGGGTGTATTGGATGGAGTATGTATGTTGAGGCTGACGGAGATATAGGGTGTAGAATAAATTTAGGGGATAATTTGTGTACGGGTTATGTATCTTATAATATTGTTAGTCAAAATACTAACTATGTTGACGGGGGCTGGCATCATGTTGCTTGTGTGATTGATAGAACCAATGTTAATATGTCACTTTTTATTGATGGTGTTCACACTAACTCAATTCCAGTAGATAATGTTTTGAGTGGCTCGGGTGGATCTTTAAGAATTGGAACTTCATGGAATAATCAAGCACCATTTAACGGATCTATTGATGAAGTTAAGATAATTGAAAGGGCAATTAGTAAGGATGAGCTAAATTATTTTTATAATCTAAATAATTGGAATGCATATGCTTGTGACTCCACTAAGGTAAGTTGTGAGAGTGGAGACTGTGTAAAAAGTGTATATGACTTAGGTATTCCACATTACTGCTCAGACGGATTTTTTACAGATTTTAGGTTGGTAGTTGATTCGTGTAATGACGCGTGTACTAACCAAGGTGGAACATGGGTAGGTGGGGGAAACGATAAAAATTGTTGTATTAATTCTCAGGAATTTTGGTGTAATGAAGTTAGTGGATTGGATACTATTTGTTATGAAGGCGTAAGTTCAGATTGTAATTCTTGGTGTGACGCTTATGGGGTTGTTGGAAGTTATACTTGCACAAGTAGTCAGGATGGAGATTGTGTTTCGTCTTTAAGTTGTCTTGGTGGAGATTGTGCATGCTTAAAAGCAAATGAACTTATATGTGATAATAATAGTGAATGTTTATCTGGAAATTGTCAAGGATATAGTTCTGAGAACTTAGACCAAAATAGTTTAGGTTCAATTTATGGGTCGTTTCCAGATACTGTTTGTTGTGATACTCAGTCTTGTGCATATGACAATTATGGAAATTTTTCAGTTGATACTTGTGCTAAAAACAGTAGTACTTCAATCGATGCAGATAGTGATGGTGACCTAGATTATTGTTTGAATAGTCAGTGGAAGGAATGCCTTGATTATGTAGCAGAGAATGCATATGCGAGTGATTGTGGCTGTCTTGGGAGTGGTGTTGCCATCAATAAAACCAACGTATGGACTTGTAGGTCACAGCCAGTTAATTTAACGTATGACAATATAGTTTGTGGTACGTCCTGTGATTCAGATTCAGTAAGTAATGATGAGATGATTAATGAAGAAGGATATTGTATTTTGGCTAAAGATTCGTGCTCAGATGTCATAAAAAATGTATCGTGGAGTGGAAATGATTCATTAATTAATGTCTTAGTTGATACTGTTTGTCCATGTAAAGAAGCAGCCACATGTGATATTTGGGCGGGGACTAGTTTTGTTCAAACTCAAATAGTATCAGGTATCATACCAATAGTTCCTAGTTTTAGTTATGGAAATAATAATATTAGTGTAGACTGTTCTTGTAGTGTACGAGAAGTATCATGCCAAACTACTTTTCCGGTGATTATTGATACTTCAAATAAATTGATAGTAAACGATTGTATAGGGGGAGCTAACTGCAGCACTAGTGTTAATGTTAGTAATCTTGGAAATTTACCAATCAACATTTTGTCAAAACTTACCAGCACATTTTATACCGAAACACAAAATACCCAACTTATTGATAAGAGTGTTTTTACATATACTAATACACCAAGCTGCAATCTTTTGATCCCTACATGGGAAAGTAAAGAGGCAGGTACAGAAATTAGTTACTCTGTGAATTTGAGTTTTAGTGAATTATCAAAAACGATTACAATAAGTGAAGTTGGTAAATTATTCCAATGCGAGTCTAATATTGATTGTACTACATGTTGCTCAAGTGGTGCTTCGTGTTGGCTAAATTCTAGTAATTCTAGTGACTTCTCATGTTCTGATGGAGTATGTTGTCCTAGTAACGAACATTTTCAGAATGGTGCGTGCTGTTCTAGTCTTGAGAGATGTTGTATTGATGACTTGGGTTGTAATGTTGGTGAGTGGTGTAGTAATCAAAGTATAGCACCAAGTGGGGATTTTATTTGTCAATCACAAAAAGAATTAGGTCAGTTTTGTGTTGAGAGTAGGGAGTGTGCATCTGGTAATTGCGGGAGTGGAATTTGCGCAGATCCAGAACCAGTAGTTTTAAGTGAATGGTATGAATGTAACCCATATCTCACTAATGATTATTGTAGCTATGAGAGTTCCAGTGGTAATTATACCTTTGATCCAGTTGGATGTAATCTTGATTCAAGTTGTTCAAATTCTTATTATTGTTATTTGCCTAGACGAGCTTGTATTGAATGTCCAACACCAAACACTTTTTATGATGGACTTAATTTGAGTGATGATGGATATTGTCCAAGCCTTTCTTGTTTAGGTAGTGATCTTGATTGTTGTAGTTTAGATAGTGATTGTGAACTAGGAGATTGGTGTCATGCATCAGCTAGTTGCACAGAATGTAGTGATAGGGCAGAAGGGGTTTGTAGTTCACCTGGTTGTTTTGGAATTGATCCAGACTGCTGTAATACTGATTTAGAATGTGGACAAGGACTAAAATGCGTGGCAAATACTTGTACAGGTAATCTTGGTGAAATTTGTGAGACTGATACTGCTTGTAGTGGAGGATTAAAGTGTTTAAATGGTATTTGTGCTAAAGAAAAATTCATTGCGTTGATTCCAGAAGGACCAACTACAGGTGCTGTCGGAGATGTAATCAAAATGACTTTAGTAGTACAAGACCCCATAGGACGCCAAGGTGGCTATATAGTTGAAGTTGACACTTCGTTTATCCCAGATTCATCGTTTATTTACATTGATAACCTAAAAAAGGAAGAATTTGGGCTGAGTAAAGACGATGCTAAGAAATTTTTAGTTACAGTATATGGAGGTAAAAACACTGACATTTTAGGTAAAATAATAGTAAGACATAGAGAATTTAGCCAAATTCAAGACGATGTTGTAGTTGATGTATCAATTCAGCCCACAGACTTCAAAAACGTGCCTGTAGCACCCTTAAATTCGTGGATTTTAGTCATAATTATAGGGTACTTAATGAGTATGGTAACTTTAGGGTAAAAACTTATAATCAACTAAAGCAACTACTAGCTATGGGTATCGTTCGTAAGATTTTGGGGGAAGAAACACCAATCAAAGGGGATCTTTTGTCAATAAAGGATAGTGTTGAAGATGAACTTTCAAATTCAGAAGAGTACGTTAAAGAAAAGGAAGAAATAACAACTGAAAAATTAATTCCAAGAGGGATTGAGATGTTTGTTAGAGTAACTGACTATGATAAAATTCTTTCACAATTAAAGAGGTTTGAAGTTGTAATTGAAAGACTTGAGGAAATTGAAAGAATGCATACCGACTTACAAGATGTTCACGATAAGTTCACTGAACGAATTGAGAGTACATTAACTGAAATGGAAGAGATCAAAGACGAGTTAGGAACTAAATTTAGTCCCACTAGATAAATCTTGTAAACGGGGTAAATTTATAATTCCATAAAGTAAGTTTTAAAATGGATCTACAAGAAAGGCTACGTCTTATTATAAGACAGCCAACAGAAGAAATAATAACTAAAGTAGAGTTAGAAGAAAAACTAAAAACAGGTGAAAAATTACGCCACTACATCGGTTATGAAATTTCTGGGCTTCTTCACCTTGGCCAACTCCTGACGACGTTTAAGATTGCAGACCTACAAAAAGCAGGCGTAGAAACCAGTGTTTTACTAGCAGATTTTCACACAGTTATTAACAATAAATTAGGCGGAGACGTAGAATTTATTAGAAAAGTTGCACTAAAGTATTTTCAAAAGGCGGTTGAGATTGGTATCACAATGGGTGGGGGAGATCCCAAAAAAACTAAATTTATTCTTGCATCTGAAATTTACAATAATGATTATTGGGCAAGTGTAATTAAGATTGGGAAAGAAACCACATTATCTCGATCTTTACGAAGCATCAGTATTATGGGGCGAAAAGAAACAGAAGGCATACCAACTGCTTGGGTACTTTATCCATTAATGCAAGCAGCCGATATATTTTATCAGAATCTAAATATAGCTCATGCAGGTCTTGACCAGAGACGAATTCATGTTGTAGCACGCGAAGTTGGTGAAAAGCTTGCAGGATACAAACCACTAGCACTTCACAATCATATGTTACTCGGGTTACATAAGCCACCAGTTTGGCCAGTACCAGAGAAAAAGGACGATAATTGGCAAGAGTATAAGATGAGTAAGTCCGTTAAAGGTAGTGCAGTGTACGTTAACGATTCAATTGAAGATATTAAGTCTAAAGTGAATAAAGCCTTTTGTCCTAATGAAGCGGAGTATAACCCAGTCTTAGATTGGGTAAAACACTTAGTTTTTGCACCCCAGTTAAGCGGCAGTTTTGAAATTTCTAGAGACAAGAAGTATGGTGGAGACTTAGAATTTTCAAGTTATGATGAAGTTAAAGTCGCGTTTTTGAATGGAAAGCTCCACCCTTCAGATCTAAAATCAGGACTTAGTGAATTTGTAGTAGACTTGTTAAAACCATTTAGAGACGAATTTAAGGGTTCGAAAATTGTTGAAGAGTTAAAACAAAAAGTCACAAGATAATCTAGAAGAGTAGTTGGTATACTGAAAAACCAAATAGGGTTAGATAAAATAAGGCCGAAAGTACTGCAGCAACTCTAGGATATGGAGTCTTTGGTTTTAGTGCGGGGAGTACTTTCCAGTATGCATATGAGATTGTAATTGCAAAGAGGGGTAAAGTTAGTTCCCCAGCCAGCCCAAGAATATCTAAAAAGCCTAAACCAATTGAGTCAGAGTAAAGAAAAATTACTAGAGGCGGTAGTATTACTGAAAGAGTTGACATTAGTCTTGGAAACTTAAAGTCAAATTGGTAAATATGCATCATCCCAAGACCAATTCCTAAAAATGAAGTAAAAAGTGCAGTCATAGTAAAAAGTGAAATGATAAGGCTGTATACCCCCCCATAATGAAGTGCAAGTCCCTTGGTTCCAAGACCTGTGGTATCTGAGCCTAATACCCCAACAGTTGTGAATGCAAACCCAAGATACAAGAAAAGACTAAGAAGTGTGCTTATTGTAAAAACTTTTGTTGCACGTCCATTTGAAAGAAAATTTATTTCAGGAATTATATTTAGTCCAAATAATGCAAAGAGCATAGTGCCTGTGAAGGTTAACATGTCTGAAATTTCAGGTTCATTAAATTCAAAACTTTGAAAATTTGCAAGATTCATAAATGACAAAAAAACTAGAAAAGTAACTAAAATGGCCGCAAGGGGAAGATCAACCTTCTCAATTACTTTAGTTCCCCGAAATACTAAGTATCCCCCAATAAAAAATAAAATCATACCACCTAAAATGCCAGGAGTATTAACAAGTGCATTTAATTGAGCATCAAACCCTAAAAGATATGCAGCTAAAGCACCATACATCGAAAAAATAAGAGTAAGATATACTACATATTTCCACTTTGTGCCTAAAACTTTTGATATTAAAGCAGGTATTTGTATGGGCTCTTTTTCTCTCATTAAAAGGTCTGAAATCATCATAGCAGAAATTATCAAGAAAAATGCCACAATAAAACCAATTAAAATGCCAAAGGGGCCCATTAAATAAAGAGCTTTAGGTAAGCCTAAGACTCCTGCCCCTATTGTCGTTGAAATGGCTAAAGCAATCGCACCTAACACAAAAGAAGCTAAATTAGAGAGATTTATACTTTCGCCTATTTTTTTAAACTATCAAAAAAAGAGTTAAGATGATTGAGTCGACTAGTAGTGACCCGATGAGTGTATTATACCAGTTGTCAGACCATCAAAAAAACGAAGTTGACTCAACTTGGGTGGAAACTGATAAACTATCAAAAGGCATACTAGCTCAGTTTAGTTATTCAAATTCACAAACTAAAATTACACTTAATTCTTTGTATTATAATCCAAAATTTGGAAGACTAGAAGACGTCATAAGAAGTGAATCAAATCGTAAATTAGATCTTAGTGAAATTTATGGTAAACAGAATATTTTAGAGGTTTTAGGTCACGAAAAATATCACACAATTTCACACACAACAGGTAAACATAATCAAGATGAAGAAGGAAAAGCCACAGTGTATGGTAAATTATACAAATACATGCACAACCTTAATGGAAAATTAGAGGATAGATTAAGTCAAGCACTCTACTATACTAAAAAAGAATTAAATGATCAGAAAAAAATGTACGACTTTTTTGGAAAAGTTGATACATTCTACCAAAAATACCTATTACCCGCAATCAACATAGTTCAAAACACAAATTTTACAGATGCCTTAGTTAAAAAAACTAATTACACTTTAGTGAATAACACATAATACACCCGCTGCTTTTTCTGGTGAGGATACTACAGGTAAATCTTTTATGAGTTTATTAATTCCACTTGCATATTCACCAGGCGGGGAAACTACCACTATTGGTTTATCCTTACTCGAAAAGTTTTGTAATATATCAACAATTTCTGAATTTAATTTCGGGAGTTGCATAAGTAACACTACAACTACAGCATCAACACTCTCATCTTTTATTAGTGAATCAATTGCAACACCAAACATTTCAGGAGTCGCGTCTCCAGTAAGGTCAATTGGATTTTTTACTGAAACTCTTTTTGGAAAACTTGTCATTAAATGTTTAGTTGTTTCTTTAGACAATTTAGATAGTGTCATTCCTAGTTCTTCAACTGAATCACTAACCATTACACCAAAACCACCACCACAAGTGACTACCCCGATTTTAGATACACGCTTTTGCCACCGGCTTCTTGCCTTTAGTGCAAGTAAAAATTCTTCAGGGCCCCTAGCCATACCCCACCTCATCTGGCGACTAACACCTTTAAAAACCTCAAAATTCCCCGCTAGTGCCCCAGTATGGCTTTTTGCAGCCCTAATTCCCGAAGTAGTTTTACCAGCCTTTAGTACAATTACGGGTTTATCACTTTGTTTTGCAACTTCAATTAATTTTTTCCCATCCTTTAGGCCTTCAACATAAAAACCAATAACATCAGTTTCTTTGTCTTTTAGAAAATAGTCTAGTATTTCATAATCATATACATTTAGTTGGTTACCATAACTTGCAACCTTTGAAATTCCAAGATTGATAGTCCCTGCCCAATCAAGAACTGACGCCACAGTTGCACCACTTTGACTAAGTACACTCACCTTTCCTTTGGGTGGCATAGGTAATCTACTAGTGGGAAGAAAAGTTAAGTTAAGGTTATGGTGAGTGTTCATAAGGCCAAGACAATTAGGTCCCCAAATTGGTAAATCGTTTTTTTTTGATATTTTTAGAAGTTCTTCATCCAAACTAACGTTTCCAGATTCACCAAAACCACCACTAATAACTAAAGCTGCCTTTAACTTATCAGCTGCAATTTCAATTGTTTCTGGTACAAACTTTGCAGGTATAATAAAAATACCAAGATCTGATTTAGGAAAGTTTTTGGGGTCGTATACTTTTAGTCCCCCAATTTCTTTTGCATTTGGATTTACTGGATAAACATCACCACCAAAATTACCTTTAATTAAATTTTGAAGTACGACCCTACCTGGTTTATCAATAGACCTACTAGCACCAAATACTGCAATCGAGTTTGGATTAAAAAAAGTATCTAAAGACTTATTCATAAAAAACTTAAAAGTACCAGTATAAAACAATGGTTATATACTTGATTTGTGAGTCTTATTTGTGAATAAGAGAATGCTAAAGGATTATGGGTTCACTTTTCTTTTTGGAGCACTAATATTTCTAATATTTTTTTCTTGGAGTTTAGCACTTGGATTTCCAACAAACACTTCACTAAACAGAGCAAGTGCTAATACCGCATTTATCTTAATTGGTCTAACTTACATTATTGGACCTCTATCCAGAAAGTATAAATTTTTTACAAAAAAAATGTATTATAGAAAGCACTTAGGGCAATTAGGGCTTCTGTTGGTTTTAGGACACTATATTGGCTCACTTTTAATTTTTTCACTTTTAGGATTACTCTCTACTTTTGACGCTTATTTTACCGGGTTTTTAGCACTCCTTATATTTTTAGCTCTTGGAATTATTTCAAACACATACTCAATGAAAAAATTAGGACCAAAAACATGGAGACGTATTCAGAGTTGGGGATATTATGGTATTTTACTTGCGTTTACTCATCTACTAATTAAGTCATGGAAGAAATGGTCTTGGTGGATACAAAATCCATTGAGCTTGCCACCAACCAGTTTGTTCACTGCCGTTTTTTGGTTTAGCACCTTTATTATTCGAACATATTTTTACACATACTTAGGTGGAAAAAAACACATAACTGAAACTAATGATTAATAAATCAAAATCAGCGGAAATATGTAAATTCTTCTTTAGGCATTCTAACTCTAAATGTTTTCTTTAAGTTGTCATAAATTTCTAACATTTTTTCATTTAGACTAGGACCTACTTTTTCAACAGCAGATATAAAATTCTCCTGGTTTATTGTCTCCTTGTTTTCTCTTAAAGCAAACATAGCAGCCTCTCTGCAAACTGCCTCTAAATCAGCACCACCAAAATTAATGGTGATCTCTGAAATTTTTTCTAAGTCAACGCCGTCAAGAGGCATAGATTCGGTATGAATATTAAGCACTTTTAGCCGTGCTTCTTTTTCAGGTGCCTTAACATATACAAATCGGTCAACCCGTCCAGGACGAAGTAGTGCAGGATCAATTAATTCTGGTCGGTTAGTTGCAGATACAAAAATCACACCTTCACGTTTTTCAATTCCATCAAGTTCAGTTAGTAGTTGGTTTACCACACGCTCAGTCACTTTATTAGCTTCACTTCCCCTAACTGGTGCAATTGAATCTAACTCATCAAAGAAAACAATACAAGGTGCGAGTTGTCTTGCCTTCTTAAAAATTTTACGTACAGCCTTTTCACTCTCCCCAACCCATTTACTTAAAACTTCAGGGCCTTTGACTGAAATAAAATTAGAATTTGCTTCATGTGCTGCTGCTTTTGCAAGTAAAGTTTTACCACACCCAGGTGGACCATATAATAAAATGCCCCTAGGTGGCTTTATCCCCATTTTTTTGAACTTTTCAGGTTCAGATAAGGGGAGCTCAATACTCTCACTAAGTTCAACTTTAACCTCTTTTAATCCACCAACATCATCCCATTTAACTTTTGGAATTTCAACTAAAACTTCTCTAAGTGCACTAGGTTCAATATCATTTAAGGCTCCCATAAAATCACTCATAGTTACTCTAATTTTTGAGAGTAGTTCTTTTGGAATTTTATCATCCAAATTTATTTTAGGTAAAATTTTTCTAATTGAAAGTAATGCCGCTTCTTTTGATAAACCAGCAAGATCAGCCCCAGTAAAACCGGGAGTCAAGTCAGCCAATTTATCGAGTTCAACACCTTCAATAGGCATACCCTTAGTGTGAATTTGAAGTATTTCTTTTCTGCCGTTTCGATCAGGCACACCAATTGAGATTTCTCGGTCAAATCTCCCGGGACGCCTTAATGCAGAGTCTAGTGAGTCTGGCCTATTAGTTGCTGCAATCACTACCACTTGACCTCTATCTCTTAGTCCATCCATTAAAGTTAGGAGTTGCGCAACAATTCTACTCTCAATACCATATAGATCATCTCGTTTACTAGCAATAGCATCAATCTCATCAACAAAAATTATAGTAGGTGCATTTTTTTGGGCTTTATCAAACAAACGTCGAAGTCGCTCTTCAGCTTCCCCTGCAAACTTCCCTACAATTTCAGGACCATTAATACTAATAAAATGGGCTTGAGTCTCATTAGCAACAGCCCTAGCAAGTAAAGTTTTACCAGTCCCAGGAGGACCATGCATTAATACACCCTTAGGAGGATCAATACCTAATTGCGAAAATATTTCAGGATGTTTTAGTGGGAGTTCAACTATTTCTCTAAGTTTAGTTACAAGATGTCGCATACCACCAATATCCTCATACGTGACAAATGATCTAGCCACTATTTTTTCTTCAGCAACCTCCATCATTATGGCAGTATCTGGCGTAACTTGATTAGCGCCTTTTGGCTCGATTTCTTTAACCAAAAACTTCATTTGTGGACCAAATAAAGGTAGTGCCACTTCGAGTTCATAAGTATAATCAGCTCTAACGCTTTTTGGTAGTGGGCGTAAAGAAATTAAATCACCCCTCGTTAAAACCCGTTCTTTAAGAAGTTTTGAGACTGCTTGTGGGTCAATTGATTGCATTTTTATTTTACCAACAGGGGTAAGTGACAATTTTTGAATCGAGACTATTGGGGCTTTTGATAATCTAATTCGCTCCCCAACAATAGCTCCAGAATTAGCACGCATAAGCCCATCCATTCTAATCATTCCAAGGCCTATATCACTAGGATATGCAGTATCAATTATGGCGTAAGTTATTTTTGAACCACGAATCATTACAGGGTCGCCAGGAGTAGCACCAATTACACGCATACTCCTTGAATCTACTCGAACAATACCTCTACCAGTATCATTTTGATTAGTCGAAGGAATCCCGTTTACTCGTAAGTCAATCTCCACAGACTAGAAAAGTATGTAGGTAAATAAAGCTTAGTCTTTGGGTTTGTCTTCCCTTATGCCCCTGATTGCACCGCTTTTATTAAGAGTAGCGCAGAGCTTGCCAATTGCTCGATCAACATCCTCTAATCTCTTTAATCCAACAAGCACACATTTTCCACTTGAGAAAACCAAAAAGGTGGCTGGAGGATCGTAGATTTTAAACGTTAAACCTGGGAATAATTCTGGTGAGTAATAACTATCATACACTTCATGAACAAAGTGCTCAAGATTAATTTCAACATGTAAATCAAGACTAAGTACTAGATTCTGAATCTCGATATCAACTTTTGTTATCTCAATTCCAAGTTTTTCTTTAGCTTCAACTTTAAATTTGTCAATAGCAGCGTTCATTTGGTCAAAGCTCTTTACTCCTGCTAAAACTGATTTTCCATTCCTAAATAATAAGAAGGTATAACCATCTCGCTTTCTGTAAATTGCCCCTGGAAAATTACTAGGATCATAATCTGCCCCTAAAATTCTCGAAACTTCAGGTAGTTTAAAACTAACATGAAAATTCAAACTGGCAACTAAATTTTGTACTTGTCTATCCACATCCTCGAGCTTAACTTGAATCGTCACAAAAGACTACGATCCTGCTTTATTTATAAACTAGCCTAAAGCTTAAAAAGCATTTATAAGTACTTTAAAACTTCATGAACTGGAGCTGAAGGCGTTAAATACTCATCCTCGGCCATTCTAGGACACGTAGCAGTAATCCAGAATTCTACATCATAGTTGTTGATTTCTTGGGTTATGACGTCCCCTATCACCATAATTACCTGTTTTCCTTGGCTTTCTAACTTGGTTTTGACAGCATTTGCCTCTTTTAAGTATGATTGTCCTGGCTTAGTCCCAGTAATGATTCCTATCTTTTTTGAAATGAATAATTTAGCAATTGGGAATTTTGGAGCAGTTGCTTTTTCCCCATTCCAGTTATATGTTGGTTTACCAAGAACAGCAACAGCATTAGAATGGAAAAATCCATCACATGCGACTACAAAGCCATCAACCTTGTCAATAATTTTTTTTGCAGCACCAACATCACAGCCAGTAATTTGTCCCGGGTGAGTTGCCATAAAATCAGGGAGTTCCCCTAAAACAACAGTCTTTCCTTTTAGTTCAAGAAACTCTTTGTACTTCGCATAACTTTCTTTAAATTGAATAACATAAATTAATCCAATATTATCAAACTTTGGAACAAAAGGTGAAGTATCTCTTATCACTTGTATTTCAAAAAAATGGACATTTTTTGGATATGTTGGGAACTTTATTGGTCTACTATGTGCAAAATTAAAAATTGCGTCAGCATCAAATTTTTCAATTAAGTGCATTGGAACATCACAGGCACCATAACATGGATTTGACATGAAATAAGGCGTGGGTATAACTTTAGATAACTCAATTGACTGTGTCATAACTCCCGCGGGAAGTAAAACTATAACTTTCTTATAGTTGTTATTAGCAACCACTTTTTTAACGTCTTCAATTTTTAGATCAATCACTTATGAGAGTTTTGTTCATCATTTAAGAGATTAACTACCAAAGGTCCAAGTTGATCTGGGTCACTTAATGCGTCTTTCATGGCACCTGTTTTGTGCTCTGTATCTAAAAACCAGGTAACTTGATGTGCATTTATTTTTCTAGTTCTAAGTTCTTTCACAACTTGTGCTTTATCATCAATAAAAAGATTAAGTTTAAGGGACGCTGCATTCTCAATCTTTGAAAAGTCACCATCAACTGTAATTATTTTGTCATATGGGAAACCCTTAATTTTTTCTTTTTGGTATTTATCTCCCACAGTAATTACAAAAACCTTACCCCCGGCAGCCCTTACAAATTCGGCAAGACCTTTTAGTTTTTTACTCACAAATTCACCCAAATCATCAAAAAGTAAGTGTTTTGTCTCGTCTTCCCCTATTTTTTTAGATAATTCTTTAGTCAGAGTCCCTAAGTCCTTTCGGCCATAGTTTCCAGAAAAAAATTCGTTTAAACTTGTGTTTTTTTCTTTTAGTTTTTCATCAATATGCTTCATATACGCATTAGTGTCAAAAATTACCCGATCTAAATCAAATCCTATTTTAATACTTTCCATAGTTCTTCCCCCAATCTTAATGGATTGTGCATATGGTTATCTTGAGCAACATCACACATCACAATCCTTTGATCCCGAGTATCGATTTCAATACCCCGTTGTGGACTCTGTATTAGTATACTACTGAGCTTTACATACTTTTCAATTTTTTTAATATAGTCAGATGCTTTGTAGTGACTAATCAATGGAACATCATTTTTGATACCCATAACAAAAAGTTTAGTTGACACGCTGTTAATTGCCTTTCTTTGTTCAGGAACTAAGAGATGTGGAATTATACTGGTGTATAGACTCCCGGGTCCAAGAATTATTGCATCTGCGCTCTCAATTAAATTTAAGGCATCAGGATTTAGTTCAATTTCAGGTTCAAACCAAAGTCGTTGAAGTTCTCCTTTAGTCTCGTCAATTTGAAGTTCACCTTTAACTTTTTTTTCAGAAATTTCTGCAACTAAATCATTTGAATCAATAAATTGAGGATAAACATTTACGTCAACCTTCATAGCTTTTCTATAGTGTTCTAATCCTTTCTTAAAACCCAGTTTTTTTACAAAATCTAAAATTACAAGGTTTCCAAGTGCGTGTCCCTCATATCGAGATTCCATGATTTCTGAAAAAGGACTAGTATTAAGATGTCCAATTACTCGTCTAAAATCTCCAACCGCAGGAATACCATATTTTCGGCGCAAGAGACCCGTACTCCCCCCATTATCACTAGTTGTAACCACCGCACCAAAATCTATGTCTTTTAATTTTAGTGCCCGTGTTGTTGAACTTAAGCCCTTACCACCACCAAGACAAACTATCATTTTACTACCTTCTTTTGCTTAACATAAACCATTTTGCCATCGGCAACATTCTCATCCACTAAAGTTGAAGGTCCAATTATAGCATCAGCCCCAATAAGAATTCCAGGCATAATTTGTGAACTAATTCCAATTTTAGAATTATTACCAGCAACAAAACCCAATCTATCACGATGTGTATTTACTTTTTTTCTTTTCACAATTGATTTTATCTGTTTTTTGTCAAATCGTCTATTAGCAGTTACTGTACCGTATCCAAGCCAAGTATTACTACCTAAAACCGAATCACCAACATATGAGTGATGCATTTTTGAACTTGGTCCAACTAGACTTCTAACGACTTCACTCCCATAGCCAATCACAGCACCCATCTCAATTGAACTCTGTCTAATCAATGAATTTGTACCAACAACTACACCTTTTCCAATGTATGTGGGTCCATAAATTTTTGCCCCACTCATTATTTGAGCACCACTATCAACAAAAACATCACCCTCAATTATTACATCTTTTGATACTTCACCTTTAATTTTGTGAGAAACTTCATCAAGGAGCCGCTCCATTACAGAGAGACTATCCCACGGATACTTTAAACTTGGAATTTCTTCCTTAGGTATTATTGAAAATTTGACTGTTTTTTTCTTTAGAAATCCTGACAAAGCAGCCTCAAATGCATATTCTTCCCCAGTATTATGACTTGCTAAATATTTGACAAAATCTTGACTCAATCGGTAAATTGAATTAATAATTAAATCGGATTTTGGTTTTTTTGGTTTTTCTTCTATTCCAACCACGTTATCCCCATCAACTTCAGCCACACCATATTCAGATGGATTATTTGAATGAGAGAGTAAAAGTTTAGTTCCCCTACCTGCAATTAAGTTCTCAAAAGCAAAGGGCGAGAATTGGTGTCCGCTCACAATAAGGACATCGTCACCATAGTCTTCTGAACCAACCAAAATTGCATCCCACATACCTTTTGGCTTATCTTGGGTTCTAAATTCAACATGGCGGTTTACTGGATGTTTTTTTACAACCTCACTAATCACACCACCAGGAGGCTCAACTATGATTACTTCACTAATTTCTTTTGGTAAATTGTTAATAGTTCTAATTATAAGGGGTTTTCCAGTAATTTCCATTAAGGATTTGTGACCCGCATTTAGGGGCCAAAACCTTGAAGATTTCCCACCAGAAAGTATGACTGCACGCATATTGGGATTAAATTGAGTTATTAAAATAGATTCCCCCGAAGGGGGAAGATTCCCAAATGTGAGAAGATTCCCCATTAAAGGGGAAGATCCCAAAATATTTTTTTATTTATGAACGAAATAACAAAAATTTATATTAAAGGGAAACTTTTGAGACAATGGGTGTTGGATTTGGGTTTTTCTTAAAGCCAAATGGTGAAAATGAGTTAGAATTAGACCATAAAAAGACAGATGCAGTATCACAAGAAAAACTATACGAACTCCTTACCGAAAACACAAATATTTTAGACACTCAAGAAAACGAACAAGAATCACTAAAATATGTAAAAGACCTCGTAGATGGGGTACGGAAACGTTATGGAGAACCTAACTGGTTTGTTGTTTCTGAAAACAAAGAAGGATACGCGCTTCATATGGGACAAACTTTAAAGTATGTTGGTAACACTCAAAAACCTAAGCGTGTATTTGAATCCTTTAGCAAAAAAGATCGTTCAAAAAGATATGTAAAATGCTTGGCTTCAATTGGTTTTTCGGATTTAGATAAAGAGCGATTTTTTGTTCATATTAGTACATATTCTAAGCCGTAAGAATGCATTCAAAAAGCCCAAACCATATAAAACCAAAATACAAAAGTATAGTGCTCGGCTAGGTCGGGGGGTTGACGTCTCTTGTTACCACGAATCGTCTGTGGGACTGAAGTTGGAGTGAAGGAATACACTGATCCATTGAGGTGAAGGGGCTCGGGATGTAGAAGCTCGGTACCTTGGTGGCCATTCGTGTGCTGAAATGAGCCAGGTCCGGAAGGAAGCAACTCTAGGTGCTTTGTTTGGTGCCCAGGGAGCGCGGAGTGGAGTCTCGTTCTGAATCCAAAGTGAGTAAAGAATTTCGACACTTTTTCGTGCCGAGCATC
>JAAOXU010000028.1 GCA_018220935.1 Candidatus Altarchaeota archaeon
AGTTTTAGTAGACTGAGCCGATTTTTTGAAATAGATAGGAACTTTTGAAGCGTTTTTGTATCAACTTGAAGCACAAGTTCTCTTAACACATCTTTTGAAGCCAAATTAGCACCCACTTTTCTCATATAATCATTCATAGCCCAAGATGCTTCGTAAGTCCATCCACTTTCTGCCACCTCTTTTAGTTTGGATGCTGCAAAGTATGCAGATTCAATACTAGGTCCTATACCTTCACCAGTTGTAGGATCAATAGTTGGAGCGGCATCCCCTAAGACCAACACTCCGGGTCCGACTAAACTAAGTGGTGGACGAGACATAGGAATTGGAGCACCCGCCTCATGTATTACTTTTTTCACTGCAAGTTTTGATTTGAGTTTATTGTAATTATTAACTAAGTCTTTTGCATATTTGTAAGAGACCCCAAGACCAAAATTAATTTGATTTTTACCATGGGGAAAGTTCCACACATAGCCCTTTGGAGATATGTCTTGATTAAGGTAAATTTTTAAGTAATTTGGATCTTTCACGTTTTTCACTTCTAAAATACCACGATAACATAACCACCTAAAAGCGGGATTTTCAGAAACTGGCCAATCTTTAGGTAATTGAGATTTAAGACGCGCAAGGTATCCTGTTGCATCAACTACCAAATTAGCCCTTATACTCAAGTTCTTTTTTCCATTAGTAAAAGTGGCCCCACGAACGTGTCCACCTTCAATTATGGGTTTTGTGAAAGTTGTTTTTTCAATAAAATTTGCACCAGCTTTTACTGCATCCTTCATAATTCGCTTGCCAAATTCATTTCGATTAATTAAGTAAACAGGAGCAACTATATCAGTCTTAAAACTCATATCTGGAGAATAGGTTCGAACAAATTTAGTCTCAGCATATAGTTCTTTGCCACTAGGTGGCTTAATTTTAGTTATATCAACTGCTCTTTTTACGAGCCCATTGCCACATGGCTTAGACCAAAGAGTTGAAGTTGTACCCGCATCCACAATTGAGACATCAAATCCTTGTTCTGCGGCAAATTTAGCCATACTTGAGCCTGCAGGACCCGCACCAATAATCAATATTTCGGCCACGGTTTAGAGTGGAAACCATTATTTAAAACGGTTCTATTTCACTCTATGAAGAAATTAGTAGTTGGATCAGCTAAAGACATAGCAAGCGTTAACATTTTACGTGAACTAGGAGAAGTTCACAAAACATTTATTAGTGATTCTTCAATTGTTGAGCTACCAGAACTACAAGATGAAAAAAGATTACTAATTGTTGCTAGTCCACACTCAAGTAAGGCAGGTGTAAAAAGTTTTAGCGTTCATACTACTGGAAACTTTGGAAAAGCAAAAGTAGGTGGGAAAAGTAAAGTGTTGAGTATTGCACCCGCACTCTATCTTGGAGCTGGATTAAGAAAGTTTGAAGATATAAAAAATCAAGAAAAACTCTCGCATCAAGTGACTCTAGAGGTCACTCACCACGGTCCAAGTTTTAATACACCAATAATTTATGTTGAAATTGGATCAGACAAGAAGGGATGGGAAGATTTGACAAGTGCAAAGGCAGCGGCAAAAGTAATTGAATATCTACTTGATTTTGAACCAGAGGGAATGTGTGAGATTGGAATTGGTGGACCTCATTATGCACCCAATTTTACTAAGTGGACACTCAAAGGTAAGAATTTTGGTCATATATGTCCTAAGTATGCAGCAGAAGAACTTGATTTTAACTTGTTAAAACAAATGGTTGATAAAACTACACCAAACCCGGAATCATTAGTCTTTGATTGGAAGGGTATACCCAGTAGTGAACGAAGTAAAATTGATAATCTTGCAAATGAATTGGGGATTTCTACCAGAAAAGTCCGATAAAACCGATTAAAAATAGTGTTACACCCACACTATAACTTAGCCAACTTGGAATTTTAGTCTTCCATCGTTTGGCTGCTCTCCGGTGTGCAAAACTTGCTAGCGCCAAAAACCATAGTAGACTTACCCCACCTAGTCGCCCCACTAAATTAGTGAGAGTTAAAAAGTGATATTCTCGAACGGCAGTATAGAGTAATGCAATTGGTATGAGAAGTAACGCATAAATTGCACGCTTTGGAATATTAGATTCAAACATTTTGACAAATGAATGTGAAACAGCAATAAACGATGTATAGAAAGCTAAAAGTGCCACTACTGAGACTAATAGTGAATAAAAGGGCGGATAAATTTGCGCGAGAGTCGCAGTTGAGAGTTCACCCATAGACCCAACTCCAGCAGCAGTAATAGAGTACATTGCATAAATTAAAAATGCAAATCCAAAAGCAGCAAGAAAAATTTTGATATTTGATTTCTCATCTTTTACAAGTCGATGCAACTCATAAATTGAGAAGTGTCCAGCCAATGCAAATGCCGCTATTACTAAAAATAATGGGACACTAGCCACACTTCCCGTAAAACTAACAGGAATGGCTGCAAAATTCAGATTGATTGGAATTATGAATAAAATCATAGCAATTAGAAACATTGAAAGATATGTAATAGTTAGTGCAGCTAAATTCAATCCACCAATTGCTGGGATTACTGCTAAGACAAAAAACAAAGTACTCCAATAATGCGGGTCTCCACCAAGCCAAGCGGCTAGTTGGTCTCCAGCAGCAATTACATATGCAGTTAATGCACTGTATGTGAAAACGCCGTGAGTTGCAGTTGACAACACTCCGAATTTCCCAAGAATGGTTTTAACTGCATATTCAATATCTGAACTTGTTATCTCAATTAATTCAAGAACAATGTAAGCTGCTAAATTCAGTAGAAGTGCTATACCAGTAAGTCCAATTAGAAAATTTATTGCACCAATTTGCTGAACTAGATTTGGTAGAAGTAAAACCCCAACACCAAAAAGGGATGAGATCATATAACCCAAACCTAAGAGCAAACCCACAATTTACTAAAAACGCGGTGGTATTAAGCACTTTCTTTCAAGCTTTTTCTAAAAGCTTGACCAAAACTTAAAGGGTTTAGAAAGGGACGAAGTCCCTTCTTGGTATTAAGCACTTTCTTTCAAGCTTTTTCTAAAAGCTTGACCAAAACTTAAAGGGTTTAGAAAGGGAC
>JAAOXU010000029.1 GCA_018220935.1 Candidatus Altarchaeota archaeon
ACTTTGGCATCTGATAAACGCACAATTTGGTTCAATTTAATGTTTTAAATCAATTTACCTAAAAAAAGCTTTAAACTAATTTCGCTCATTGTTTTTGATAAAACCCTGTTGTGACGGGGTTGCTGGACCGGTAGCCTAGTCTGGATAAGGCGACAGCCTCCTAAGCTGTAGGTCGTGGGTTCAAATCCCACCCGGCCCGCTCAACCTGCAAGCAGGTTGATTACTTATGTCACGCCTCAGCGCGACTGTGGGGATACAGGGGGAAGTCACTGTTTCTATTGACCATTGACTTCGCTTTTTTAAAAAGCCACTTGCTCCTTAAGAGTTATAAACGTGTTTGGGTTAGTTATATATGGAAAATGTTGCTTTAATTACTGGTGCTTCAAGCGGAATTGGTGCCGAATTTGCGAAAATTCATGCTCAAAAAGGTGGGGATTTAATTCTTGTTGCAAGAAGAAAAGACAAACTAAAGGAATTAAAAACCAAATTAGAGGAAAATGGCTCAAAAGTCATAATCATTGCTGCGGATTTGTCTAAAAATAAGACTGCTGATGAGATTTACAAATATGTATCGAGTAAAAAAATAAAAATAAAATATCTGATTAATAATGCAGGTTTTGGTAATTTAGGTTTATTTTACGAAGGGAATTTAGAGACTTATGAGAATATGATTGCTGTAAATATAACTGCATTAACTAAATTAACTCGATTATTCTTACCAGATATGATAAAACTTGATGAGGGCAAAATTATGTTAGTCTCATCAATTGCAAGTTTTGTTCCAGGACCACTCAATGCAGTATATTCTGCTACAAAAGCCTATGTGACTAGTTTTGGTGAATCTTTAGCAAACGAAGTTAAAGAAACTGGAGTTAGTGTAACTACCCTTTGTCCGGGTGCAACAAAAACTGAATTTGGTAAGGTTTCCGGTTTTGAGCAAAATGATGATGGTCCAATGCAATTTGCTCCAGCAAAAGAAGTTGCCGAATATGGTTATGATGCTATGCTAAACGATAAAGGTGTCGTGGTTCCAGGAATGTTTAATAAATTTATTACTGGTTTTGTATCCAAATTTGTTCCAAGAAGTATGACTGCAAAATTTGCAAGAAGTATGATGGATAAAAGAGATGACGAAGTGATTAAATGATAAGTTTCAGGAAAAAAAATTCGTTAGTTGGTGAAATTTTTGAGAATCAATACAAATATCAGATTGCTTTTGAAGAAGCAAGCGGTAATCCTGCAAAACTTAGTAATTTTTTAAGTGAAGAAGATTTTGATCCAACTACTTTTTTTACTGATTATGTTGAATACAGGCGTGCTAAAATGGTGACTGATTTTGCTGAAAACGGGAAGGAATCTGCAAAAAGGGGGGACTATGCACTCAATTCATATTTACTTGACTTTGGCTCAGCTCTATTTTTTGATCACTTAGCTGAAAATGGTGAATCTAATGAAATCTTTGAGCGCGCATTATACCAAATTGCAAAGCTTGTTCCTGAATCACTAAGACAATACAAAAATTTGGCAATACAGAGCTTGATTGAGGAGGGTGTCTTTAGTGATGAATACAATTCCCTTCGTGATGCTTACTTAGATGAGTTTGACCAACACTTAATAGATTATATTAAACATGCAATGTCAATGACTGACTTACCAGTTAAACACCTTTGGCAAGATGTTGGTGAGATTTCCTTAGGTGATAGTGCTGAGGTTTTTGATAAAGTTATGTTCATTAAAGGGGACTATCTAAAATCTGATTTTAACCCACTTAAACTTAGAGAAGAAATACTATATGCCCCCATACTTGAATTTATTGAACAAGATATAACTCCCCTAATAAACAATATTTACACTGAAAAGCATAAACCAGCTGTGATGACTCGTTTGAAAACGAGTTTGAAAGAGCTAAGCTATATGACTTCTGAAAAATTGGGCGTGGACTTTTATACTCCTCTTGAACCGCACCTCAATCAAAGTTCATTTATTACAAGTGAGTTTAATACCCTTAAAGAAGATATCAATAATACTCTTGCCTTATTACTCCCAAAATACACTATTCCAAGTGAACTTCGTGAGGTTTATACAAAAGCACAAGACTATGCAAATTATGCATCAAGATGTTGCTAACTATAAGCTTTTGAGATATATTCACTCATCATTCTTCTAGCAGTAAGGTGGGCACTCGTTGCAATTGCACTTTTTTGCATTTCAGTAAGATCATTATTAACAGCATATCTGATTTTACCAAGTAATGCTTTTGCTTGATACTCATCATACCCTCTTGGAATAATTAATGAATTTTGTTTATCAATTGCATATTCAGGAACACTCCCCGCGGAAGTACTAATGAGTAGAGTTGCATTCATCATGGCTTTCATCCAACTAGTACCACTAGCTTCTCCTTCTTCATTAGGAACATTTAACCATGCATGGCTCCCTGCAAGCATTATTTTTGCAATATCCATGTCATAATTTGGGAAGTATGCTATTTTTACGTGTTTTGAATCTCTTGCTCTTTTTAACATGGCTTCAATCTGATTTATGCCTTCTTTATCACTAGGATGTGCTATTCCTGAATAAATTATTTGAATTGGTTTTTCGCGAGCTAAGTTTTCTAACATATCCCACTCACGTAAAATTAGATCAAGTCTTTTGTATCCTGTGAATCTTCTTGCAATACCAATTGTAAAATTACCCGGGACAAACGTTTTTGGGGCATATGCTTCCTTGTTGATTTTGTTAACGAGTTCAGCGTTCATCTTAGCTTTAGTATCCCTTAATTCTCGCGTGTCAATACAAAGTGAATTAACCATATTTTGAGGCTTTTTTAATACGTCTCCAACACAACTACTAACTAAAGTTTCTAGTTTTTTGTGCATCCAACTTGTATGAACACCATTTGTGACAAAGTCAGATCTATTATCTAAAAATTCGTTTAAGATATCGCGTTGCATACGTGATACGCAATTGACATAATTGGCGTTTTTAAGGGCTAATTTAGTCATTTTAACACTATCATATCCAGTTATTGATTTTACAAAATTTCCAGTCCAATTTTCGTGACCGTGTGGCAAAGGTGTGTGAGTAGTAAACACTATTTTTTGTTTCTTACCCTTTTTTCGCAAGGCTTCCCCGCCAAATGCAGCATGACTCTCTTCCATATGAAGTATTTGATATTTTTTCTCCGCCGTTAATTTGGCTGCAACCTCACCTAAAATTACTTCCTTTTTTAGCCGCTCTTCATTACTATATTCAATGTAGAGCCTATTTGCAAATTCAGGAGTATGAATCATCCAAAAACCATTTCCTCTTAATAATTCATATTCAACTTCACCAAAATTAGTTTTTATGGTGTATTTACCTGATGACTTGGTTTTTCTTTTTGGATTCCAAGGTTTTGGTCCAACAATTAATTTATCGCCTTCAACTTTATTAGACGCATACCCCCCGGGGTATGAAAATGTTACAACGTCAAGATTCAATTTTAAGTCCTTTGCGGCTTTGACTTTATCTCCAACAAGTATACCAAGTCCGCCCGCATAAGTATTAATTTTATTCTCAAATGCGGCTTCCATCGAAGCTAAGAGAATCTTCATAATTATGATATAATATTATTCTATTTATGCTTCCCTCGGGTTATGTTTAACTAATAAAAGACCTAATTAATTTAGTGGAGATAACTAATATTATTCCAAGAAAAGTTTTAGATTCAAGGGGTAGGTGGACGCTTGAACTTGACCTTGTATCAAAAAAGAATAAGTATACTGCTAGTGTTCCTGCCGGAAAAAGTAGAGGAAAATATGAAGCAAAACAATACGATATTGAAAAAACACTTCGATTTTTCCCCGAATTCAAAAAACAGTTGGTTGGGAAAACATATAGTAGTCAAGATGAACTTGATGATTTTTTAATTAGAATTTCAGGGGATAAAAAACAAAATTATGGGGTTGACTTAAGTTTGGCAACTTCAATTGCATATTCACGAAGTAAAAAAGTCAAGCCAAGGGGGCTACCTACACCTATGTTTAATGTCATTAATGGTGGACTTCATGCTGGTGGGGACCTAAAAATTCAAGAGTTTATGGTGGTTCCACATAAATTAGACTCATATAGTGAAAAACTTAATGCCGGGGTTAGTATTTACCATCACTTAAGAGAAAAATTGGAAGAAAAGTATGGGAAGTCTGCAGTGAATGTTGGGGATGAAGGTGGTTTTGCCCCACCAATAAAAGAAACCCATGACGTACTTGAATTACTTGAAATTGTAATTGGGGAACTAGGTTTACTTGAAAAAGTTTCTATTTCTCTTGATTGTGCTGCTTCATCATATTTTGAGGGGGGAAAATATCTAATTGATAATAAAAAATTTAGTCCTGCTGAGTATGTGGATTATCTTAGTAATTTGGCTAGTAGTTTTCATGTATTTTCAGTTGAAGATCCACTAGAGGAGACGGACTTTAATGGATTTGCACAATTCCTAAAAGGTTCACATTCGAAAGTCGTAGGAGATGATCTTACAGTTACTAATGTATCAAGACTTGAAAAAGCATATGAACATAAGTCAATCAATGCTTTACTCGTTAAACCAAACCAAATTGGGACTATTACTGAAACCTTAAAGGCTATTGATTATTGTAAAAAGGTTGGATGGACTTGGATTATTTCGCATAGGTCTGGTGAGACTATTGATAGTTTTATTGCGGATTTTGCGAGTGGAACGGCCTCGCCATTTATTAAGGCAGGAGCACCAGCAAGAGGAGAAAGAACAGCTAAATATAACCAGCTTCTAAGACTAGAGGGATTACTATGAAATTACTGCCTGGTCCACAACTTATTATGGTTTTAATTGATGGTTTAGGAGATAGACCAATTAAAGCACTTGAAAATCGAACTCCACTAGAGGCAGCAAGAACGCCAACAATGGATAAAATGGCTAGAGAAGGCACTCAAGGTGTATATTATCCCCTTGGTCCTGGAGTTCCTGTTGGTTCAGGAGTTGCACACAATCTGCTTTTTGAATATGATATTGAAGAGTATGAGGGTAGGGGTGTGTTAGAAGTTCTTGGTATGGGTGTTGAGTTGAAAAAAGGTGATCTGTGTTTTAGAGTAAACTTTGCAACTTTCAATAATCGTGATGTTGTACTTGATAGACGTGCGGGGAGAGCAGACAAAGATTTAGATGAGATTACTCTTGAATTGAATAAGGCATTTAATCCAAATCCTTTCAAAAAAGAAATCAAATTAATTCATGGCTTTGGGCACAGGGGTGCTTTAATTATTAGGGGTTGGGGAGGTGAAGTTGATTTGCCTGAAATTGACCCACAAATTGAAGGTATGGCAATTGAATTACCTGAAGGAACGAGGGAAGCTGAACTAGCGAGCTTTATTTTTAAGACTGCACGAAAAGTCATGAGTGACAGTGTTTACAATATTAAGCGAGAAAAAGCAGCACTAAAACCTGCGAATGGCCTGTTGCTTAGGGGTGCTAGTATTTACAAGCCACTTGAGAGTCTTGAGGCGCGAACTGGGTTAAAAAGTCTAGCAATTGCTCGAGAACATCTTTACCTTGGTGCTGCTAGATTTGCGGGCATGACTACAATTCAAGTTGATAAAGACAAAGACAAAGTTGACAAATTAATGAAAAATGTT
This sequence comes from Candidatus Altarchaeota archaeon, assembly GCA_018220935.1. Taxonomy (GTDB): domain Archaea; phylum SpSt-1190; class SpSt-1190; order SpSt-1190; family SpSt-1190; genus JAAOXX01. Next base: position 5,650 of record JAAOXU010000029.1, read on the forward strand.
CATAACTACGACTTTTTCTTTTTACACTTCAAAAAAACTGATACCGCTGGACATGACGGTAAATATATGGATAAGAAAAAAGCAATTGAAGAAATTGATGCTTTGATTAAACCCTTACTTACTCTTGACAATGTTGCTATTGTGATAACGGGGGATCACTCAACTCCTTGTGAATTAAAGACTCACTCAGGGGATGCCGTTCCTGCATTATTTTGGGGACTAAATGTGCCTGCTGATGAACAAGTTAAATTCGGAGAAAGATTTGCTAGGCGTGGTGGTGCGGGTCAAATGCATGGCGGGGATGTTTTGCGAATGCTAATGAATTATGCTGGTAGAATGGTCGAGTATGGGCTTTAGATTACGTAAACCGACCGCTGATTATCCTCGTTTTTTATGGTGTATTCACCTAACTTGATGGTGAGATCTTCCTTTAAGCTCTCAACATCCTCATAAATGTTGGCTAACATTTGCAAAGGCATCTCAATTGAAATTGCAACATTCTTTGCACTTAGTTCCCTAGAACCACTTTGGTTTACATTTAAGCTTTCAAAATAATTTTTTCCAAAATCACTTACGTCAATTTGCATATTTTTTGGATTGTATGTAAAAAGTCTTTTTCCATATTCTTGTTCTTTTTCATCAAGAGCGGTGTAATTACTTAGTTGATAATTGGGTTCAACAAGTTCTTCTGTCAGCTCTCCTATTGTGTTGTCACCTTCAAGAATTAATACACCGTGTGATCCGCTTCTAACGCCGGACTTTTTACCTTGTCTTTGATTATAATTTTCTGTATAGAAACCAACGACACCAATAGTTTTGTCCCCTTTGTTTATGATTACAGACCAATCTTCGGGTAATTGTCTTAGTTCACCCCTCATGTCTCTGTATTGTGATACTAAGATGTTTGAAAAACCAGACAGGACCGCACCCATCTGAGACTTTTTGTCAATTTGTTTCATTGTGTTGTAGCCTTCCCCCTCGTAGTTTCTAACTCCTTGACTGGTACCACCTAAAAAAAGTTCGTCAGGTACAATAAAACTTACAAATGCGTTTGTCATCCTTTCTGCTTTAGAGATGTTTTTGTCAACATTTCCTGTGTAGATGTTATCTGAGACTGGCTCTAAGTGAAGAAATTCACTATTTGGTCCTCTTTCTGTAAACATTTTTCTAATGTTTGGTACTATTTGTTCTTCTTCCTTCCTTAGTTTGACCCATTGGTTATTCTTTACCACTGGTGAACCTGCCACTTTGAGATTATAAATATTCGGGCATTAATTTTAAGAAAAACGACCCTTAGAGGGGCTTATTCTCTTTTTCTTGTGTTTTCTAAGAGTACCTTTAGTTCCATCTGAGCCACGATTTTTCTGGTCCTTTCAATTACATCGGGATTAATTGAAACACTGTCAACACCCCATCTAACTAAGTGCTCAACAATTTCAGGATATACGCTTGGTGCTTGCCCACAAATACTCACGTAGCATCCATTTCTCTTGGCTCCAGTAATAATCATCTCAAGACTCTTTAGCACCGCGGGGTCTCTTTCATCAAAGGTTGAAGCAAGATTTTCATTATCCCTATCGGCTCCAAGGGTGAGCTGAGTTAAATCATTACTTCCAATTGAGAAACCATCAACTTCCTTAGCAAATTCATCAATCATTAAGGCCACACTTGGAACTTCAGCCATAACAAAGAACTTGAAATCTCTGTTACCTAGTAGACCTTCTTCTTTGAGTATACTCTTAATCTCACGAATTTCTTCAATAGTTCTAATGAAAGGCATCATAAGCCACAAATTTTTGAAACCTAGTTCTTCCCTAATTTTCTTGAACATTTTAATTTCTATATCAAATACGTCTCGGTCAACTATTGCACGCATAGCTCCACGGTATCCCATCATTGGGTTATTTTCGTGATGCTCGTACTTGTCTCCTCCTTTAAGGGAACGATACTCATTAGTTTTGAAATCAAAACTTCTGTAAATTACGGGTCTTGGCCAGAACGCTTCAACAATTTGAGCTACACCAGTTGCAAGTTTTTCTATAAATTCGTCTTTTTTGCCTGTGGCAATAGCTTCTTTTGGATGAACTCCAATATCTGCTACAATAAACTCCGCTCTGAGAAGTCCAACTCCATCAACGTCTTTACTTGCAACTCTGACTGCTTCACTAGGTGATGCGAGGTTTACCATGATTTTTGTAGCAGTTGGTATCCAAGTATGTGCTCCTGAATTTGCTTCCCTTTTGGCTTCCTCTGGTACCTTGCTTATCAGCAAGTTTTTCATTTCACCTTTGTAAACCATACCACGTTTTCCATCAACTGTGATTATTTCACCTTGTTTTAGGACCTTAGTAGCGTTTTTAGTACCGACAACTGCGGGTACTCCTAATTCCCTACTAACAATTGCAGCATGACTTGTCATGCCCCCTTCATTAGTTACAATGGCGGCTGCACGTTTCATGGCAGGTACCATGTCTGGATTAGTCATACCAGTTACAAGAACATCGCCATTCTTGATCTTATCAATTTCACTTGCATCTTTTATCATATTAACAGGACCGTCTGCTATTCCTGGACTTGCAGCTAACCCCTTTAGGAAGGGTTTCATCATTTTAACTATGGCTTCGTCCTCGTGACGTTTCCTATCTTTTGGAAGAGTAGTTACTGCCCTACTCTGGACTATGTACATCTTACCTTTTTCATATGCCCACTCAATATCTTGTGGTGATGAATAGTGTTTTTCAATTTTTTTTCCAAGTTTAGCAAGCTCAATTATCTTTTGATCTTCAAGTTTCTGTAAAGCTTGTTTTTCTGGTGATACTTCAAATTCTTTAGCACCTTCCGTTTTATCAAGAGTAATCATACGCTCTTGGCTCGAGATTTCTTTATTTGAGAGATTCCAAGAACTAGGTTCAACTTCATAGTGGTCTGGTGTATACATTCCACTGACAATACCTTCCCCAAGACCATAAACGGCCTCAATAATCATAACATCGCTTTCTCCAGTAGGATGGGTTGTAAACATAACTCCACTTGACTCACTTTGGATCATCTTTTGAATTACTACTGCAATTCCAACTTTCATATGATCAAATTTTTGTTGAACACGATAAAATATTGCTCTTGCTGTAAATAAGCTAGCCCAGCATCCTACAACTGATTCAACTAAATTGTTGCGCGTAATATTCAAAAAAGTACTCTGCTGACCTGCGAAACTGGCGTCTGGCAAATCCTCTGCAGTAGCGGAGCTTCTAACTGCTACTAATGGTGCTTCCCCTACTGTATGAGTAAGTTCATCATATGCCTCTTCAATCTCTTTTGCAACTTTTGGTGAAATTTTGGCTGACGTTATTAATTTTTGAGCTTTTTTAGCAGCCTCTTGGAGTTTAGCGGAGTCATCAACATCTAATCCATCTAAAATTTTAGAAATTTTTTCCCTTAAATGAAGTTTATCAATAAATTCAAAGTAGGTACCACTTGAAACAATGAAACCTGGAGGCACAGGAAACTTGGCTTTTACCATCTCGCCTAAATTGGCCCCCTTACCGCCAGCAACGTTTAGATTCTTCTTATTTATATCATAAAACCAGTAAATCCGCTTCATAGTAGTAAACGCGGGGTGGTATAAAAGCCGTTTATTAACACTCTATAGTTTACACGTCTGACTAGTAGTCAAGAATATATATCTCCTCGTTGAAATATCTATTATGAAAGGTATTACACCTGTTATTACAACGGTACTGTTACTGCTCATGGCGGTTGCTGCAGTTGGTGGTGCATGGGTATGGTATCAGAGAATGCAAACGAGCGCAATGGCTGGTGGTACTGGTCAGGTTGATAACTTAAAGAAAACAGCCGTATCTATTACGCCTGATGAACTAATTTGTGGTTCTGGTGGTGATGGTGGCTTTAACTTGACTCTATCAAACGTTGGTAGTGAAAGTGTGACGATTACTGAGTTGACAATTAAAAACGCGACAACTGCTGTTGGAACTGAATCGGTTGCAGCTAATCTGGGACTACCTGCTAATCAATTGACAGTGGTTGATGTTGCAAATAACTCTGCAACAGTATGTGCAACAGGAACAACGTACTATATCTCGGGTAGAATTGGTGCTCAGTACATTGTACGAGACTATCCAATAACTTCCAGGACATAAGTATAGCTTTTATACTTCTTTTTTCTTATTATTATAATGAGAGGAATAAGTCCAGTAATAGCTACTGTAATGCTCTTGCTCTTGGCAGTAGCGGCTGTTGGGAGTTCTTGGGTTTTTATTAACAATATTCAAAGGACTACTACGGCTAGTGGAGCTGGCCAGTTTGAACAGATTAAGGCTCAGGCATCAAGTTCAATAAGTGTGGATTCGATTATTACTACTGAATATATTACGCCCATTAATGATACTATTGTAGTAAAACTTGCAAATCCTAGTGGTGGTGTGGCAAAGATTACAAGAGTCTTACTTGAAAATACGACTAATTTTCAATTATCAAATACTTCAACCCTTGCAATTGCAGCCAATTCATTTACTGATGTATCATTTACTTTAACTGATTTTGAACTTTCAATATATTGTGCTACAACAACTTACATCAAAGTAACTGTATATTCTGATGCATTTGTACCTGTTAGGGATTACCCAGTTGAATGCAGGTACTAAATCAAAGTAGTTCTATTACTTAACTCGCCCTTTACGTTTTGATTCATAATTGAGGTTTCAAGTTTATTGCCAAGTACCCACATTAATTTAGTATATGCTGTTTCGGGAATCATGTCTTCAACATAAAGTACACCTAGTCGAGATACTTTTCGTAAATTACTATACACGTGTTTGTGGGTTCTACCATGATCAGTTTGACTAGTCACTACAAATGTCATCTCGTCTTTTAGTTCTTCGAGTTTTGGTATCCAACTCTTTTTGGAATTAACTGGAACATGTCCTAATCCCGTTCCTTCTAATACTATACCTTTGTAATTTTTTGAAGCATAATAATCTAGGATTGCGGGGTCTGAACCTGGAAAAACTTTAACTAATGCAACCTTCTCTTCTAATTTACTGAAAAGTTTTGGTTTTTGTTCCTTTATTGGGTCACTTAATTTTTTAAATTTTCCATCAACCCACACCTTTGCAAGTGGTAGTTGATTGACTGACTTAAATGCATGTCTTGCTGATGTATGGAGTTTTTTTGTTCTATTACCCCTCATCAAAAAGTTAAAATCATCACTCATACTAGAATGAAAACAAATCATAGATTCTGGAATCCTCTGTTTAGCAGCATGAATACTACACAAAATGTTCATGAAGGCATCTGAACTTGGCCTATCACTACTTCGTTGGGCTCCTGTAAAAACTATGGGCTTAGTTGTATCTATTAGAAAAGACATAATTGAAGATGTATAATGCATTGTATCTGTTCCATGTGTAACAATAACTCCTTCCGATTTCTTTAATTCCTTATATACAGCACTTGCAATTTTTAGCCAATCCTTTGGACTGAAATCTTCACTTTGCTTATTCATTACATCAACAAACTTAAGGTCTGCATAGTCTGCAGCTTCAGGTACATTTGAAATTATTTCATCAGTACTCATACTACCCTCAACTCCACCAGTAATGTAGTCTACACGGCTAGCTATTGTACCCCCAGTTCCAACTAAACTAATTTTTGGCCCGTGTCCAGTTATTTTTGGTACTGGAATTTTTTTTATTTGAGCCATTCCTTTTAAAATTTCTTTCTTGAGTATTTTATTTGTATTCACTCCAATATTATAACCGTTATCTAATTTTATGATTGAAATATCATCACTCGAGGAGTCAGATTTTGGAATTTCATATCCAATAAAAATTCTACCATCTTTTGTAGTAATTTTTACTCTATTCGTCTTAGCCACAATAATAGGGGTTACAGAAGTATTTATACTATTTATGATATGTAAATTCATTGTAGTTAAACATATGTTTTAAAAAATATATATCCCAATAAATATACCAAACTCAAGATAGGTATAAATACTAAGATGGTGGATTATAATTAGGGTTGCCCCCTAGATTCCGAGTGAACAGTTAGTCGCTGTCAACTCAAATGAAATTAACTATATTTTATTTCTATTGCCCTAGATATTGGACTGAATTACTCAGCTTTCTCGAAGTATAGTAGTAGCTATCGCGCTGAATAGATAAACATAGCGGTAGTCAATACTATACAATAAAGCATCGACTGATGGGGAGGGAGCCATAATGGACTTCATCATAAAATCCGCCTTAAACGAAGAAATAAAAGAAGAAACATGGGATGTAGGACAAGTTAGGATAGTTGTAGTAGGCGCAGGGGGCGCTGGCAACAATGCAGCAGATAGACTTTACAAGATGGGTATCCAAGGAGCAAGAATAGTTGCACTTAATACTGATAAACAACATCTTGACCACAGAGAGGCTGATGCAAAGTTACTTATTGGAAAAGAAACTTGCAGAGGACTTGGTGCTGGGGGTTTTCCTGAAGTTGGCAAACAAGCCGCTGAGGAGAGTAAAGCTGAGATCAAAGAAATGATTGGTAATGCCGATATGGTCTTTGTCGTATCTGGAATGGGAGGAGGAACTGGAACTGGGAGTGCTAGTGTTATTGCTAAAATTGCAAAAGAATCTGGCGCTATTGTTGTTGGTGCAGTTACTATGCCTTTCAAGATGGAACGAGCAAGACAATTCAAGGCAGAATCAGGTCTTTATGAATTAAGACAAGTTTGTGATACTGTTGTTGTAATTGATAATAATAGATTATTGGAAATCGCAGGAAATCTACCAATTGCGAGTGCATTCAAAGTAGCTGACGAATTAATCTCAACTATGATTAAAGGTATTGTCGAGACTATTGCACTTCCAAGTTTGGTTAACCTAGATTACGCTGATGTACGCGCAATTATGGGCAAAGGCGGAGTCGCAGTAATTGGTGTTGGTGAATCTACTAGTGAGAATAAGGGTTCTGAAGCTGTAAGAAAAGCTTTGAGTAATCCCTTGCTTGATGTGAACTATCGAGGTGCTACAGGTGCTTTGATACACGTAACTGGTGGACCCGACATGACTCTAGAAGAGACAACTCTTGTAGGGGATTTTGTGACTCGCGAACTTGACAAGGAAGCACAAGTCATTTGGGGTGCTAGAATTGACCCCAAGTATGAAGGGAAAATCCGTGTTATGACTATCATAACTGGAGTTAATAGTCCTCAGGTCTTAGGACCAGTTGACGCGAAAGAGCCAACCCAGCAAGCTCTGGAGATGACAAATAAGCTGGGAATTAAGCTCCTTTACTAAGGAGTAACCCCGTATTTTACGGGGCCGTCCCGACCCACCCCCAGAGGGCCCATACGTGGCCCTCTATTTTCTTTTTTTACAAGCTTTTTGCGACGCTCCTTTTCAAGTCGTTGCAAAAATCTTGACCAAAACAACCCCGTCGAAACGGGGTTGATCAAAAATGCATTTCTACTTACAAATTAAAGTCTTATATGAAACTTTTTACTGATGGGGCATCACGAAATAATCCAGGGGAAGCTGGTGGTGGCATAGTCTTAAGGGACGGCGAAGATGAATGGACAAGATCAAAGTACTTTGGTAAAAAAACTAATAATGAAGCTGAGTATCTGGCCTTAATTGAAGGGTTGAAGCTCGCAAAAGAGCAAGGCGCTGGATCCCGCGAAACGGGAAAGAAGCTTGAAGTTTTTATGGATAGTGAATTAATTGTTAAACAGATTAAGGGGGAGTATAAGGTCAAAAAGAATACACTTATTCCGCTTTTTAATGAGGTAAAGACTCTCCTCAAAGGACTAAATTGGTCTATCACTCACATCCTAAGACATAAGAATGGGGATGCCGATAAATTGGCTAACCAAGCTATCGACTCCAAATTATCTGATTATTAGAGATCTGCCATCTTCTTCCAGGAGTGTACAAACATGTGCCTAATTGACTGGCTAAAGAATGGACTGTGAATCCATACACCTGTATCATAGCTTGGATGTACTTCTTGATCTGAGGTCAACATGAAAATTATTTCATTACCGTCCGTTATTAGGAATCTAGTGTCGAGTCCCTTTAGTTCTTTGACTTCACCTAATTCCTTGCTAAGTTTTAGGTTTTTATCAGTCAAACCCTCTTTAGATACTGCCACTAAAATTTTTACTCCTCGCTCTTTTGCTGCTCGAAGTGCAGGGTAATGATATTCAATTACTCTATTCATCTCAATACCACTAGTTGCTAGTACTATCTCTTCCTTGGATTCAGTAAAAAGTTCTTCAAATCTATCGTGTAAGTGGTGTCTTCCTCTAATTGCACCGCTGATTTGAGTTGGATCAACTTTCTTTACTCCATTTTCATACAGACCCATGACTTCTTCCCATATTGGGTTTTCTTTGACTTCATCAATTCGTTTTAGTCTGTCATTTAATTCAAGATCAACTTGTTTCTTTAATTTATCAATAACTTCAGTCGGATTGACTGAAATATACTTGATTGGTTTTCCTAGTCTCATAATAACGAGACCTTTTCGTTCTAAGCTCTCAAGTATGTCATAAGTTCTACTTCTTGGTACGCTGGTGAGTTCTGCGAGTTCTCCTGCGCTGGTTATTCCACGCCCTAAAAGTGCTACCCACACCTTCGCCTCATAACTATTTAGGTCAAAATGTTCCTTGATTGTATCTACTAAGCGCTCGTCAATCATAAACTACTGAAACCGGACGACAGTAATAAGTATTATCCAACTACTAAAGAGTTGCAAATTGTATCCCCAACACACAAGGGAAGCTATTATTTACCAATAAACCTTTGTTTTATGTGAAACTTAAAGAAGTAGTTGAAGGGGAATCTAAATTTTTAGTCCCTGATGTTTCACTTCCTGAAGACGGACAAGTTTTTTATAATCCGAGTCAAGCAGTTTCACGTGATTTGAGTGTTTTGTTTTACAAAGTGGCTGGGGTTGATGTATTAGACGGAATGGCTGCAAGTGGGGCAAGATCAATTAGACTGGCAAAAAATGGAGTAAACGTTATTGCTAATGATTATGATAAAAGGGCAGTTGATCTTATCAAGAAGAATGCCAAGTTAAATCGTGTAAAATTCCCTATACTTAATCGAGATTTTAGAAAAGCTATGTTAGACAGTAGATATGGTGCAGTTGATATTGATCCCTTTGGGAGTCCTGTACCCTTTATTCACTATGCACTTCATTCTGCAACCAAATTTATTGGATTAGCAGCAACTGATACTGCCGCACTTTGTGGGACATATCCGCGAGTTGCTTACCGAAGATATGGATTTAGGTCCAAAAGAATGCCTAATTATCCTGAAATTGGAGTTCGGGGTCTTGCTGGTTTTGTAATTAGGGAAGCGGCAAAACTAGAAATCGCAGCACGCCC
>JAAOXU010000030.1 GCA_018220935.1 Candidatus Altarchaeota archaeon
CTAACAGTTCAAGGAACTCTAACTCATAATCTTGAAAATCCAGACGGTGAAACGTATCTTAAGGGCGTAAACATCTCAATACGAGGAAATGTGACTAATGATTGTAATATTGGTATGAATTCAATTTATACTAACTTCACTCAAAAGAGTGATTTTACTAGTGAAGAACTTAAGTGTTCACCAATAAATGATGAAGGGGATGGGTATTACAATTGTACGTTTAATACCAGCAACATATCACCAAGGTGGTATGACTTAAGTTTTAATGCAAGTGAAATTTATTACCACGACAATAATAAAACACTAAACAATAAGTTCTTTGTTGAGACTGAGCCAAGTGTAGCAAACACAAAAGTCAACACAAGTTCTTATGATGGTGATGACGGAGTTATTGGTGGATATTCAGAAATTTTCAATTATTCGGTTTTTGTTACTGATGTTGATGGAGACACATTAACGGCGTGGTTATGGCTTAGAAGTTGGAACCAAACTTCAGGAAATTGGACTAATTGGACTTTCGAGAATACTAAGTCTTGTGTTGATTGTAACAACACTTTACTTTACTCAGAAAAATTAAATTTCCTTTGCTCAGACCTAAAAGATTGGCAGTTCTTATGGAATGTTACTGATGACCCTGATGATCCGTTACCAGGAGAAACAACTTACTTTGATGAAGATATTCCTAAAAATTTCACCATTGAACAAGATGATGTACAAGTTAATTATTATGCCGGAGATGGTGGTACTATTTGGAGAAACGGAACAGATTCAAGAGTATTGAGTACCGAAATTTGGGATGTTGATGATCAACGATACCTATCAACTGGAGAAGCAGATGGATTTTTCTGGATTACAGTTAATGGAACTGATTGGGATGGGGCACATGCAGTAGGAACAATCCAACGTTTCTTTAATTACACTTACAACCCAGATTGTTCATACTTTACAGGTACACAAAAATGGGTTTCAGGAACAGTAAGTAATACCTGTTTTAAGGACGTTAATTCAAGTGAATTTACAGCAACACTACAAACATACCTACAAGGATCAATTGATACACCTGACGGGGAACCATACCAAAGAGGTCAACCAATTCCATTTAACATGTATGTTGAAGATGAATGTTCAGTTGGAGTTGAAAGTCTCACGCGTCAACTACATCTATACGTAGAAGGTAATCAATATGATATAACCTCAGGAATAACTGACCCAAGTAATGGTACATACACTTACTCTTGGGACAGTGCACTAAAGACTCTCGGAAATTACAATGCAACATTTGAAGTTTCAAAAACAAATTATGTCGCGCAAAATATAACAAAAATCTCAGCGTTTGATTTAGGTGAACCTCCCGAACTACAATTACAAAGTGTTGATAGATTGCTTGGTGGTTGGGGTGAGACTTGGAAATTTAGTGTTCAATGTAGAGACCGTGAAGGGGATACAGATCAAGTTCAATTATGGATTAAAAAGAATGCAACCGAAAATTGGGAAATGATTCAAGAACAAAATTGTACATCTGGTTCATATGTTGTTAAAGATTTCTTTGAAGTTTTCACATGTTCAGATATTACCCCAATAGGAGATGACGCACAGTGGAAGTTTAACGCATCCGATCAATGGGGCTTTACAGATGAGACCGCAATTGGTACTGTTGATATTGAAAAAGATGATGTTTCAATGTCACTGATTGCAGGACATAACAATTTAATAAACCGAGAAAGTAATCCAACACTTTACTTATCTGTTAGAGCATATGACGATGATAAACTTGAATATTTACCAACGGATAGAAATGGAACGTTCTATATTACAACTAATGGTACTGAATTTGATTCCGGAAACACAAGCGTTACTAATGCAACAGGTCACTTAGTTTACAACTTTAATCCATCTTGTTCATATGAGACAGGCCTACAAAATTGGAAAGGTGGAATTGAAAATGATGTATGTTACAAAGATTCATTTAGTCCAGATTATGACTTGAGTGTATATGGACAATTAAAGAACGCCATTGAGATTCCCACATATGGTAGTATTTTCCAGACAACAAACCCTATAGATATAAGACTAAACGTGAGCACCGATTGTTCTGCAGAAGGCATAATAAACAGCACTAACGTGAATATAACACTAAATTCACCCCTTGATGATTTAGAGAGTTGCACCCCAGTTAATAATGAAGGGGATGGCTGGTATAATTGTACATGGGATAGTTCATTTAGAGCACCAGGACTCTGGGACATCGGAACTAATTCAACTAAATCCTACTTTAATTTTAATTACACTAACTTAGTAAATTGGTTTGAGTTACAAAATAAACCAACTAATTATAGTGATGTGAACGTTACACTTAATTCGTCAGGATGGGGTGCACCATTTAATTATTCGGTTAATGTCACGGATGATGATACTGATGATGTGAATTGTACACTTTATGTTTCACTAAATGGTGGAAGCAGTTTTGAATCAAAGGGTCTCCAACTTATTACAAATGGAACTGGAATTTGTTACTTTGACTTACAAAGCTTTACTTGTGCAGATATAGGAACAGACAACCAATATTACTTCCAATTAAATGATGGATATAATTCAGTTCAAACCCAAACAGAAGCAGGACCAACTATGACAAAAGACAGTCTTACGATAACACATCTTGATGGGAACGGTGGAACTGTTAATAGGACTATTACGAGTTTATTGTTAAAAGTCAATGTCACTGATGATAACACTGGTAGTATTGCCCAAGACAATTTACCAGTTTACTTTAACATAACTAATAACGGATTAAATTATACACAAGAAGATATTGATAACACAACTTTAGGTGTTTCTCAAATTACATTTAATCCTACTTGTTCATATGAAGTTGGAGTTCAAAAGTGGTTTACATACTTTGAAGAAGATTCTTGTTTCTTTGCAGCTAACACGAGTGAATTCAATTTGACAATATATGGTAAAATAACAAACACAATAATTTTACCAAATGGTACAGAACATTATCAAGGAGAAGATAATGTAACCTTTAGAGCAAACTTTAGTGATCAATGTAATAATCTAATTGATCCTGAATATGTTAATTTTTCATATACGCATCAAGATACAGCAAGTGAAGATTATTGTAGTCCAAGTGTGAATGAAAGCTTTGGATATTATAATTGTAGTATTGAAACTACTAATTTGAGTACAAGGTGGTATGATACAGAAGTTTATGCAAATAAGACTCTACACACCCCAAACATAGAAACTGAAACTCAAGCCTTTTGGATTGAGACTAGACCTAATATAACACTCGTTTCAGTTGTTTCTGAACAAGGCGGTGGAATTGGAGGTTGGGGTGAATCTTGGACCTTTAAAGTTAATGTTACAGATTGGGATAAAGACGCAGTTAAGGTCTGGTTTTGGGATAGACCGGCTAGTGGAGGAGATTGGGAAATATTAAGTCCATTTGGTGTGACTAAAGCAGTTGGAATTGAGAGTCAAATTGTTACATTCATCTACAATGGTTATACTTGTTCAGACTTCACAGGCGGTGCAAACAGAGAATGGTTTGTTAATGGTACAGATGATCCCTCTGAGCCAATAAGTGAACAAGACATTACAAACACCAGTGTTAGTACGCATTCACTTGAAAGAAATGATGTTGAAATTTTACATAATCAAGGAAACGGTAGTTCATTAAACAGAAGTAATGTTACCAATGGAGAAACAGTAACACTAAAAGTTCAGATAAGGGATACAGATAAAGATGCGTCAGTAAACACACAAGATACTAGTAAATTCTTAGTTACAACTGATGGCTTTAGTTTCACTCAAGACTTACAACTTGCAACAATTGAACCAGGTGGTTATGTAACAGATGATTTCCCATCAATAGCTGAATGTACCTATGGTATTAGTCTACAAAAGTGGAAAGTTGAATTTGGAGAAACCTGTTACAAAACAACACAAAGTCAAGAATGGAATGTAACACTAAAAACTGATCCAATTGAAGTTATATTATACACACCCAAAGGAGACCCATATAGACAAGGTATTGATGATATTGAATTTTATGGTGGGGCATATGATGATTGTGGTGGTGTTACAAATGCAGATTTAACATTTGAAGCTATACAAAATGATAACACATATGTTTGTTCTGGAACACAAGGTGTTGGAAATGGTAATTACACCTGTAATATAACAAACACAGGGGCTTGGCTTCTAGGAAATTACAACGCCACAATGAATGCAAGTAAACAAGGTTACAACGACAGTGTTGTTTTACTAGTTGAAGATGGAATAAAACTCGCAACACAGCCTTCCCTAGTAGGTTTCTTTGTATCTACTAGTGATGGTGGTAATTCATATGGTTGGGGTGAATATTGGGACTTCCAAGTCGACTTCTTTGATAGTGATCAATTAGTCTATGATTATGAAGTTGCAAACATTACACTTTGGTACTTTAATGATTCACAATGGATTTTACTAAATAGTACAACGTGCAGTGCACCAACCTGTAGACTAACTGAAACACGTCACTTTTACAGAGACTTCACATGTAGTGATATTGGAAGTAATATTCCATTTACCCTAAATATTACAGACTATTGGAACTTTACAGAAACGTGGAATTTCAATCAAGATATTATTACAGATGACGTATTACTAACAGTAATTCAGTCACCTACATACGTTAGTAGAGAAAACCAAACAGTTCTGATACAAGTTAGAGGTACGGATCAAGATGCAGGTCATTTATTGGGTGCAAGTATTAACGGAAGTTTTGAAGTCACAACTAATGGTAGTGGAACTTGGAGTGTACCAATTTACAATCAAACTGATTCAGGTGGATACTTATCTTACAACTTTAACCCAGGATGTGGATATAATGTTGGTAATCAAGATTGGAGATCACAAATTGAAACCGCGTGTTATTCAACAACAGCAATTGGTCCGGCATCTGGATTTATGGACGTTATTGGTCAATTAAAAAATAATATAACGTATCCCACAAATGGAAGTAGCTATTATGTTACAGATTTAGTAAATTTCACATTTAATATTAGTGATGAATGTAATGAAAATTGGCAACCCATTAGTGACGCGTATCTAAATATTACATTTAATTCAACTAATGGTCTAAATGCGACTTTTGATCAAAATAATACGACTTATGTTGGTGAAGGTCTTTACAATTTCTCATGGATTACTGATTTTCACGAAGGTGGGTTATGGGACGTAAAACTAACGTCACAAAAAGAATATTACTACAGTAATCAAACAGACTTTACTGATTACATTTATCTAAATAATACTCCCGCAGTTGCAGAAAACTTCAGCGTAACACCAACAACAGAAGGATGGGGAAGAACCTTCACATTCAGTGCAGACATAATGGACAGTGAACAAGATAATATAACTTGTAAACTTTTTGTTACGACTGACAGTGGATCAACTTGGATATACAAAGATGAACAAGTAATAACATGGGGTGTTGGAACTTGTGAATTAAATGTTACAGACTTTAATTGTGCAGACATAGGAACTGATAATTATTATAGATTTGAAATTGATGATGGCACTCAAGAAAATATATTTAATACAAGTTATACTCAAGGACCAAATATTACCGCAGATGATGTTTATTTAGAATATTTAGACGGGAATCAAACAGTAGTTAGTAGATATGGTATTAATGAAACACTTCTTTCATTTAGAGTATATGATCAAGACCAAAGTAATTTGACAATTTCTGGAATTCAAACAACCTATTGGGTAACACGAGACGGATCAACTTATGTCAGTCATACAGGAACAACAACAAATTCAAGTGGACACTCTAATTATGATTTTGACCCAGTTTGTGATCCTTTATACTCACAAGGAATTCAAAACTGGAGAGCAGGAGTAACTGACTCTTGTTATGTTGGGACAAACCTTACAGAAACATACCAACTAACCATTATGGGTAGTTTAACCAATGATCTTGATTATATCTATAAAATTGGAGTTCCAACAGCACCCCCAGTTAATCTTACAAGGGACGAAGAAGATTTACAGGCAGATATTCACATAACTGATGACTGTAGCTTAGATGTTGATGCAGCCAATGTTAATGTAACTTGGATTAGTGAATATAGTAACGAATACAATTGTACAGTTAGTGGTATTGGAAGTGGTGCTTATAGATGTGATATGCCAACAAATAACACAAGAGCAAGATGGTATGATATTTCAATGAATTCTTCAAAGCAACCATACTACTATGATAATTTAGCTTTTGTTCAAAGCAATGTATTATTTGTCCAAACAAGACCGGTAGTAACTAATCTTACGTGTCTTAATTGTCCAGGTGGATGGGGTGAAGTATTTGAGTATAGTGTGACACTAACTGATGAAGATTTAGATAATGTAACAGCAAAATTATTTGTAAAGAAACCTGGATCGATATTCTCCTTTGAACTCAACGTAACCAATGTTAGTTCACCAATCATAAATAAAACGGTAATACTAAGCATACCAGATTCAACATTCACGTGTCCAGATCACCTAGGTATTGGTGAATTTAAATTTGAAGTTCAAGACAATAGGGGTCTTGTGAGATCAAACCAAACTAACTACAGTGTTGAGCGAGATGATGTTAGATTTGAAATGTATAATGGTGATACTGAAATGGTCTGGAGAAATGGAACTGGATACGTATTTTTGAGTCTTGACCTTTATGATGATGACCGAAATATATCACTACCATCTGGACTTGGTGGAAATGTATGGGTAACAGTTAATGAAAGTTATTGGGATGCTGGAAAAGGTATTGCCACAAATAGTACAGGAAACTTCAATTATAATTTCATGCAAGAATTACCACCATCAGGACAACGCTGTGATTATTCACTAGGACCACAATGGTGGAGAGGTTGGATAAATGACACATGTTACAAAGATACCTATTCACAAAATTATACTACCACTATCATGTCTGAATTAATTCCACAAACAATAATCCCAGACGGAGAGGGTTATATTGTTGGAGATAAAATGTTGATTGCTGGGACGGTTGGGGATGATTGTCCTGCTTTAGTTGAAAACGTAACAGCTGAATACAAGCTAAAGAGAGGTAGTAACACGTATACTTGTAGTATTTCAAATAACTTTAATTGGACTGAAAATTCAGGTTGGTATAATTGTACGTGGGACAGTGCAAGTCGTGTTAAGGGTTGGTATGATATTACACTTAATGTTTCAAAGACTTACTATGCAAACAACGGATCAATTAAGACGTCTGCATTCTTCTTAGGTGAACCCCCTGTATTAGAGAACCCTCTAATTGATCATAGTTATGGTGGATGGGGTGAGCAATATGGATTCCAAGTAATCTTTAGCGACCCAGATTATCATGCAAACAATCTTAGTCTTTGGATAAGTTCAGATAATTCAACTTGGAACTTAAAGGATTCTAAGTCAGCTATAGGTGTTCAAGCAACAGTTCAGTTTATTGAAAGATTCACGTGTGGTGATATCTCAATATTCCCCAATGGAACAAGATATTGGAAGATAACTGCAGTTGATCCATTCAATTATAGTGACGAGACACCAGTGTTTGAAATTAATTTTACAACAGACAATGTAACCGTTGTAGTTCAGTCATCAAGTAATGACACAGTTAGAAGGATGGGTGCAAATGACGCATTCTTAGAATTTTTAATTTATGATACTGATTTAGACGTATATCCAAATGATACAAGTAGCTTAGTTTGGATTACTGAAAACTTTACTAATTACACCATACTAAAAACGTGTACATCAACCAATGGATATTGTAATGTTACACACGACCCGGTTTGCGCATCTTCAATTGGTGATCAGCTCTGGATTGGTGCTACAAACGACTCGTGTTACCAAGTTCTCAATTCAACCCCGGGAACGCTAGAAGTAATAGGACAATTATACGCACAGCCAGAAAGACCATCTGAGGGTCAAATAATTAATAGAAATACAACTGAACTCTTCAACACCAGCGTTGTTGATGAATGTAGTGAATTAGTGAATGGGGCAACAGTTAATTGGTATGATGATTCAGATAACTCAATTGGAAACGGTTATGAAGTTAATTGGAGCATTCCAAATGGATTTGAACTAGGCGGTGAGACTATCACAACTAACACCAGTAAAACTAGTTATGATCCAGGTACCAATTCAACTAATATTTACGTATACGGATGGGCAATAATAACAGATATACAGCCCCCAGACAGTACTCAAATTGAAGCAGGAACAACTGCACAAATAACTTGTGAAGTTAAAGATAAAAACATAGGGAGTCCACTCCCCACATATAGTGTTGACTTTTACAAAAATGAAACATTCCAGGACACAAAAGCCACAGGTATTGATGGAATTGCAACTTGGCAATGGAACACCAATACAGAACCATTTGGATGGTACAATATTAGTTGTCTTATAGGTAATGAACCAAGTATGTTTTACAACTACAGCGGGGGACTTAATACTACGATATTACAAGTAAGGCGTTTACTAAAATTCAGTTACGTTACACCAACACCATATCAATTCTACAGAAATGATAGTTTTACTCCGCATGAAACATATTTGGAAGCAAAAGTAACAGAAGCACAAACAGGTCCAAGTGAAGATTCAAACATAACGTTTTACAATCAAACTTACGAATTAATTGGATGGTGTATAACTAACCCACAAGGTGAATGTAACGTAACATTTAATGCATCAGACACCACAATACCAGACATCTACACAGTATACGCAAATGCAACAAAATCAGGTGCAGAACCATCAGTAACTAATTCAACTACAATTAAAGTTCAAGCTAAGATGTCTGCAAATATTACAGAT
This sequence comes from Candidatus Altarchaeota archaeon, assembly GCA_018220935.1. Lineage (GTDB taxonomy): Archaea > SpSt-1190 > SpSt-1190 > SpSt-1190 > SpSt-1190 > JAAOXX01. Next base: position 8,857 of record JAAOXU010000030.1, read on the forward strand.
CCTGTAAATGACTCTGCCTGGACTAAAGGAAACGTCATAAACCTAATTGTAGTTGTTAAAGATGAAAATAATCAAAACATAACGTCCGCAGATGTTTTCTGGTACAATGAAAGTAATGAAGTTGCACAGGGTTTGTCAACTACATTAAATCTTAATACTCAAGATACAGGATGGCGAAACTTAACAGTTGAAATTAGAAAGAACTGTGCAAACTCACCAAGTACTGAGTGTTATGATAGAGAATATGGAGAAACTATAATTAGAATTGATGGACTCTCCGGCGTCAGATGGCTTAGCCCAACAGCACAGCCAGTATCACCATGGACTCAAATAACAGTCCTTGAAGCTGAAAACTTCAGTTGTGAGGTTTATGACACTATAACTAGTCAAAAGATTTTCAATTATAGTACAGAAATGTGGTATCAGTTTGATGTAGGAGACTGGGTTAAACTTGGATCATTTTATTCAGGTCACAATGGTAATGTAACTCAAACATTCATACCCCAAGTTAAAGGTGACTTGACATTTAAATGTAATATAACAGATGACATATCTAAACTTTATACTGTTGATATTGCTGAAGCAAGTGCAACTTTTGAGGTTATTGATGATGTTCCACCAACCATATATGACTATTATATCTATCCAACTTCAGGATTAGAAGCATATCAAGATAACACTACAATTTACACGACCATATCTGATAATATCGGCGTATCAACTGCATGGGCCGCAATTGAATTACCAAATACAACGTTTGTTACTAAGAGTTTCGTAAGATATCCGTATCCAAATACTTTCAAGTTTGTTGATTTAGAGAATAGTACAAATATAACACATGTTGAAAATATTAGTGAACCAGGTCGTGTATCATTCTTTAACCTCACGATTGAAAATAATGAAACCTTTGATGCGTACTTTAATGTTTCAGTAAATGGCATACTAGTTTTTGATAATGTTAGTTTAATTAATTCAACTAATACTACTATTGATTTAGTTGAAAATTATACCTTTAGTTCAGCCGGTGAATTTAATTTAAGTGTTATGTTCTTTAATGCGAGCAGTGAGCCATTAAATTTAAGCCACGTCTCTTGGATAAATTACACAGTTCACTCAGACCGGTATAATGTTTCATATGTCCCATTAATTGGAGGCACACATAATGTAGTAATATATGCTCAAGACTTACCTCCAGAAAACAACTTAGCAAGTCAAGCTGCAGGTAGTTTTAATGCAGGGGGTATCACTAATGTCACAGTTAATCTAACACCAGCATATCAACCCGCATTTGGCATAACACAGCTTGACGACTTTACATACATTGTAACAGCAAATATAACCAATTGGGGGCCAGTAACCGCAATAAATGTTAGTTTGAACATAACTGATAGTTCAATTGATTATATGAGTTATAATATTACAAATGCCAGTTGCGGAAATTTAGCAGCAAATAGTTCATGTGTACACTACGTCTTAACTACAGTAAAGGAGAAGACACCACCAGCCTTCATACAAATTAGCTATAATGTTAGTTGGGTTAATCCAGACAGAGGATTTAACACAACAATAGGTATTACTGAAGTTGAGGTTGCTGAAAATCCAATATTAAACACTAGTGAAATTGCTGTATTTGCTGAAGCCTCACACCAGAAGATGACATATATCGGAAACATAACAGTTGAATCACAAGGAAATACACCAATTTTTGATATTTCAATATACACTGTTGGTGGGGATCTATTCACAAAGTGTGCAGAATGTGATCTTACAATTGTACCAGACGTACAAGGATTAGTTAGTGCCGGAGATAGTTTCCGTGCTGATTTATGGCTTGATGTTCCATGGGGTCAAGATCCAGGAATATATCTAACTAATTTAAGAGTTAACACCAGTAATGCTGCGTATAAAGATGTATTACTAAATGTCACAGTTCCGTGGAATAATTCATGGAATAGAGCACCATCTACATATGGTACTATACTCGCACTACTAAACACAAATGTAACCCTTGGAAATGTAACAGCAAACAATGTGGGTAACGTAAGACTTGATTTCATTAATTATGTTAGTGGAACAGGTGCACCAATGGTCAATATTACGCCAAGAATCTTTGGTTTACCTAAAATTAATTCAAAAGATATTACAGTTAGTTATTCAGTTGAACCTGATTCAATTGAAGGTATATACCCAGTCGTAATAACTCTAAGACCAGAAGATCAAGCAGGAAACCAAGCAGATCCATTTGATAATATAGTTACATTTACACTTAACGTTACAGACTTACCCCCGCTAATTGAAGACATTGTAGTTGAACCACAAAACTTTGAAGTATCTTTTGATACAGTTAATATTAATGCTACAATAACAGATAACTTTGTAGTGGCTGAGGCTTGGATCAACTTAACACTTCCCAATGGAACTGATTACATTAAGTTTATGAATAATGAAAGTAGTCACTATTTCACCACATATAACACAGACACAATAGGATTCTATAAATTGAAAATTTGTGCAAATGATACAAGATTCCTATCTGGTTGTACTGAGGTAATTAATCTAACTGCTAATGCTAACACTACAATTAAATTTGAACCAGAAAGTAGCTTAACGGTTACAAATGCTAGATGGTTAGATGACATTAACTATACGTTTAATTATAGTTTAAGAAATTCAGGATACTCAAGAGCATTTAATGTTAGTGCAGATTACAGTACTTTTGAAGGGTGGGTAGTTTACCCAAGTGAATTTAATACGTCTATCTTGCTAAAGCAAGAAACATATAATGATTCTATGTACATTGAAGTTCCGGCCGCAACTGTTGCTGGAAATTACACCTTTAACTTTTACGCTAATTGGACTAACTATGATAATTCAACAGGAGAAAATACAACTAACCTTACAATCGAAGTTTTAGAAAACACATTAATTGAAGCCACACCCAGTGAAATTAATTTAACTATTATCAATAAAGAGAAGAAACTTCAAATAATTCAAATATTGTCGGCAGGAAATGTTCCAGTACAAAACGTGAGTATAAGCTGTGTTAGTGGATTAATTTGTAATAATATGACAGTAAACATTACACCCCAACTAATAGGTGATATGCCACAAGGAACCCTTGCATTAGTTAATTTAACTATAGAAGTTCCTGAAGTGTTTGAAACTGATGTGTATTACAGTGATATATTTGTGAATGGAACTGAATCATCACAAGTAGTAAAACTTTGGGTTAGAGTACCCCTTAATATGTCGTGGGATCATAACACAACTTCAATAAGTAAAGTTTTAGTTCAAGGAGAACAAGGGGACTTTGGAACTGTGGGAATTAGGAATTTGGGGAATGTTCTCGCAAAGATTAATTTGAATGTAACTGGTAATATTACAGATTCAATAATTGTTGATAAATTTTACTTTGAAATGCCAATTGATGGATCAGATCAAGTCAATATTAAGTATAATACATCTGAATCATACTTTAGACAAGATTTAGTAGGTGAGATAGTAACATATAACGATACCGCAAATATTACAGAACAACGAACTAATTTATCTATGACAATTCACCCACTTTGGGTGACTACGTTAAACCCAACAGAAACAAATCCAAAAATAGGTGTCTTTAACGGAACTAATATTACAGCAACAATTAGCGCAACTTATGGTTACTCCATCATTACTTCAGGGATTGCATTTAACGCATCGCTTAGACGAGGAAATACGTATTATGATCTTAATCAAACCTATAAGTACAATGTTACAGATTTCGTATGGTACTTAAATTTCACAGCACCACAACTAAACTACAGTATAGGTTATGATTTAGTTATAACCGGAAATTATAGTTTATTTGACATAGCAAAAACAAATATTCAAGACAAAGCAATAGTCTACAATGATACAGTAAATCCAATCGTACTAATAAGTGCACCCGGAAAAACAGGCATAAATGATACAGCAGTAATTTATCTTAATGCAACTGATGCAGGCGGTGTTAAAGACGCCACAATGACAATAACATTCCCAGATACCATATCAAAAATAACTACGGCAATGACTTATCTTTACAAAGTTAACGACACGTATGTATTTAGACTCAACTTTAATGATACACAACAAGAGGGAGTGTATGGTGTTAGTGCTGAGGCGTGTGATTATTCAGGTAATTGTGGTATAGGAATAAGTCAATTCACAACTTTCCCATTCGCACAATGGCACGGTAGAGCACTTGATGTTGATAGATCAGACACAGTACCAATAAATCTAACATTTAACTTATATGAAGAATTAACAGATAATTCACTTTTCTTTGTATATCCAAATGAAACGGGTTACTATAATGAAACAATTGATGCGAGAAGATATGATATTGTAACAAACTATGAGAATGTTACTACAAAATTATATGGTGCAAGAGTATTTGGCGATATTGAGAATCCAATAGTACACGGAGTTATACCAGGGAGTATGATAGGTTTAGGAACTTATGTGGGACTTGACTTTGAATCTAACCTGACTTATGATACTGCAAGAATTACATTTGACTATGCCGACTTTGCAGGTGTTTCTGCAAATAATTTAGGAATTTATGAGTGTGAGAATTGGATAAGATTCCAAGGATGTGGTGGTAATTGGACCAGAATGATTGGCACAGTTATTGATTTAGGTAAAGAACAAGTGTATGCAGTAGTTACAGCTTTTGAAGACGCATACATAATGTCTGAATATGTTTGTGGTAATCAAGTTTGTGAAACTGGATATGGTGAATCACTTGCAACTTGTCCACAAGACTGCCAAGTTAGTTCACCTTCACCAACTGAACCAGGACCAAGTGACGGAGGCGGTGGAGGTGGAGGCGGCGGAGGTGGTGGAGGTGGAGGCGGCGGTGCTACACCAACTGACGAATTAGCACCAATTCCAATTGAATTTAAGGCACCCGTAATTGATGTTACAGTATATCCAGGTGAGAGTAAGGTATTTGGTATTGAGATTACTAATAACCAGATTAATTCAACTGAAGGTATAATTTATGCAGAAGGTCCAATTTGGTCCTTACTTGAATTCCAATTTGATGAGTTTACTGTTGAGAATAAATCAACTAGAACCATTCAAATTAGTGTTAAACCAACTAATAATGTAACACCAGGAGTTTACACAGGAGACATCGTAATAGAAATTGGTAGCCTAAAACACAGAATCCCTGCATCAATTGCAGTTGAAATACTCCAAGAGCCACTACTTGACGTTAATGTGAAGATGCTCACACCCACAGTTAGACCAGGAGAGGATCTGAAGTTTGAAGTAACTCTAATTAACATGGGTGGAACTGAAGAAGTTGAAGATATTGTAATTAATTATACTGTAAGGACTCTTGAAGGTGATGAGACTCTAATCACGATTGCTAGTGAAACAGTTGCAGTTGACAATATCAACAGATACATCAGAGAAGTTGCAATACCAGAAGATGCAGAAGAAGGTCGCTATGTGATTGAAGCGACTGCAAGATATTGGTATGGTAGAAAGTATGCACTTAGTACTGATAGTTTTGACATAACAATTGAACCAGCAGCAATAACTGCAATAAGAAAAATTTTCGGTTGGTGGGTAACTTGGGTATTAATGTTCATTTTAGCACCAGTTGCATACTTTGGTGGTCAGTGGGTAATTGATTATTATAGAAAGTGGAAGGCCGCAAAAGAGAGTAAACAAAGATATACATTACCAGTTGATATGGATGAACTACCAAAAGCAGGTGGTTCGGCAGTTAAAGTTGGTAAATTGGCTGGAACTGAACTTGATGCTTGGTTTGATTTAGATGATTTAATGACGCACGCAATTGTAGCTGGAGCTACAGGATCTGGAAAAACAGTAAGTGCAATGGTAATTGCTGAAGAAGCACTAAAGTCAGGTAAGTCCATGGTAGTATTTGACCCCACAGCACAATGGAGTGGTTTCTTAGCACCAAATAAAGATCAGAAAATGATTAAACACTTCCCAGAATTTGGTCTAACTGAAGAAGATTCTAAGTCCTTTAAAGGATTAATCTTTGAGATCACCGATCCAGAACAAATTATGAATATTGACTTTAAGCAATGGATTAGGCCAGGAGAAATCACAGTATTTACACTAAATAAGTTAACGACAAGTCAGTTTGATGCAACAGTAAGAAATATTATTGCAGTATTCTTCAAACAGGTTTGGGAAGAATCAAGTGAACTAAAGACTTTAATCGTATTTGACGAAGTCCACAGACTCTTAGAAAAATATGGTGGTCTTGGAGGATATGTTGCACTTGAAAAGGCAGCAAGAGAATTCCGAAAATGGGGTCTTGGTTTAATGGTTATCTCTCAAGTTTTAAGCGATTTCAAAGAAGCTGTTAAAGGTAACGTATTAACTGAAGTACAAATGCATAGTAAAGGTACTGATATCGAAAGAGTCAGAAGTAAATATGGTGATGAATACGCTGAAAGGCTAATCAGACAAGAAATTGGTGTTGGGTTCTTACAAAATCCAAGATATAACAGAGGTAAACCTTGGTTTATTAAGTTTAGACCTTTAATCCACAGCCCACATAAATTATTGGAAGAAGAGTTAGAGACATATAAGAGGTTAGGTGCAATAATCTGGGCAATTAGAGATAAAGTTAACAAGATAAAGGAGAAAGGTAAAGACGCAGGCGATCTAGAAATGGAACTAAAATTAGCTGAAGATAAATTAAAGAGTGGTGCATTTAGAATGGCTGAGATTTATCTTGAAGGTCTAAGAAAGAAAGCTGGAATTACTGATGTTAATGCTGCAATTGGCGCTAAGAAAGGTAAGGGCGGCAAGAAAGGAAAAAAGGATAAAAAAGATAAAAAGGAAACACCAACAAAAGTAAAGACTAAAAATGAACCAGAAGAAAAAAAGGAAGTGGATAAGAAATGAAGTGGTTAGTAATTGCAATGGTTTTAGTTAGTGGATTTGCACTTAACTATAGTTATGATGGTTTAATTTATTCAACACCGGGAAAATCTATAGTATTACCAATTCACATTCAAAGCCTAGATGAGGAAGGGTTGTATGAAATAAATTGTTTCTCAAAGGCAAAAGTGAATTGTCCTGGTAATTTTTTTGTTAGTGCTAACAAAGAACAAAGTTTTGATGTTTTAATCACCCCCGAATTAGGGAGTCAAGTAGTGAATATAAAAATTGGAAGTGATTTTTTAAAATTTGAAGTAATTGGTTCAACTCAAACAGAAGTATTTCTCACACGGTTAAAAAATTATGATGATTCTTTTTTTAGACTCGAAAAAACATATGGTGAACACACTGCAATTGATGATGCTAAGTTATTGATTAGAGAAGGTTACATTGCATATGGATTGAATGATTTTGATGCAATGGACGGTATAACTCGTAATTTAGGTAGTATACTTAGTAATTATTATGATACACTTGATCCAATTGATTTATTTGAAGAAGAAACACCATCAAAATTAAATTTTTCAGTTATTCCGTTGTTGTTATTAGTGAGCTTTGTAGTAATTTTGTATATAAGGCCAAAGAAAGAGATTAAGAGGACTTATGTTGATGAACTCACATCTTTAGTTAAAAAGGAGGAATATAATATTGGCATCCGCTAAAAAACCAAAAAAAACAGCAAAAAAGGCATCTAAGACTGTTAAGAAGGTTAAAGTAGAGAAAAAGACCCCAGAAGAGACAACAGAAGAAACTCAAGAAGAAGAGAGTCAAGAACAGACTATTGGGGACATTGTTGAAGAAGAAGGGTTAGTAACTGAACCAGATCGAGAATCAATGCTCGGAAAAGACGCAGCGCCAGATATCTCAGAACTTTTAATGCGAATTGACCGAATTGATGGTAAGCTCGACTTATTCAAAGGTATGCTTGATTCATTTGGTGAACGAATTTCAGATATGAATGAAAGATTAGGGGACACTAGACGAATGGTGTTTGACAGAGAAAAATGGGCAAGTAAATTAGAAACTGAATTTGAGAAAGTATCTAGTATTGTAAAAGAACTTGATCCCGAAAAAATAGTTTTAAAATTTGAAAAATTCAAAACAGGTATTGATACTCAAGATGCAAGAGTAAGTAGACTAGATGAACTTCAAAACAATGCAAATGAAAGAATGAAATTAGTTGAAGAGAAATTAGTGAATATAAAAAGTCTTGATAATATTATGAAGGCTGCTGAACTTGTTGATAAAAAAATTAAGGAAATAGAAGATACTAAAAATTATTCAGATAAACTAGCAGCAAAAGTTGAATCTATGTTTTTAGAAATTAATGATAAGGTGAGTTATCTAAAAGATAATGTGAGTAAACTTCAAAAAGTTGACTCATTAACTAATGATGCTACAAAAGAAATTGAAAGTATTAAATTTCAAATTGATCAAGAACTAGTTAAAAGAAAAGATGCAGATGAATTAATTGATTCAGTAAAAGATATTATTGTTGAGGAAATTGTCGGGATTAATCCTGCAGCATTTGACAGTTTGCGTCACAGAGTAACTTTAATGGAGAATAAAGATAAAAGTAGTAAGTCTCTTGAAAATGAAATGGGTAAATACTCAGGCTTAATGGATAAAGTTGAACGAGACTTTCAAATGGGTAGATTAAAAGACCAGAGTTATGGTGAAATAAAAAAGAGCACTGAAAAGAAAATTGCTGAGATTAAGTATGTGCTCGAATTACGTTCAAACAAACCAAATAAAGCACCTCAAAAACTCAAAGAAAAGTTAATTAGAACAGTCAAGGAAGACCAAAAAAGAAATAAGTAAATTTATTTTATTAGTCCTTTTAATTCTTCAAATGTTTCTCTGGATATCATACCCTCTTCATACTGGTCTTTTAATGCGTCATAAACATCTGAATATTCATTTTCTTCTCGTGACCTAATAAGAGTATTTTTAATTTTAAGTAAGGATGTTCGTCTCTCTTTATCCTTAAAGACATTAAATTTCTTAAGAGCAATTACAGCCACAAGTCCAATTATTGCGATAAATATTAAGATAAGATACCACTTAGTTGGAATTTGTGGGAGCAAAATAGTTGGCAAAAAGTCAGGTTTTGCAATTTCTAATCTATATTTAATTTCTTCAATCACACTTTCTGCTTCAGATATCGTTTTTATAGCATCAACCACACTGTCTTCGAGTAGGTAAGTATCAGCAACTTCTAGTAGTTCCCTCGATTTTCTAAGTAAGGATAATATTTTTGTAACGTCCCCACCTCTAGCAGCAACTTTCCCAGTCTGGTCTTCTAAATCAAGTAGTTCGCTCTGAAGTGTATTAATCCTCGCACGAAGTGCTTCTTCTTGAGTTTTAAATACAAGTATTTTATAGAATTCTGAGACTTCAATTTCTTTAGCAATTATTCTTAGTTTAGTAACGTATGTCCTAGCTGATGCTGAATCGGGAATTGAGAATTTAACTACTAAGTAACCATTTGAACCCGCACTCAAAAGATCAATATCACGTACTACTTCAAACCATTCTTTTTCAATATCTTCAAAGAAGACTGTGATAGCAGTTAAATCAATATTACCTGTGTTTTTTAGTTCAATGGTGAGGTATCCTACTGAGCCTCGATTTAATATTAGTTGATCAGGGAAAAGATTAGTTACAGTAAGTTCAATAACTGCCGCTTGAACTGGTTCGAGTATTTCAAGTGGTTCTCCTTCAGTAGTTGCTGCAATTACATTAAATGTTCTTGAAACTTCAATTGGCGGACTAACTGTAGAATAATTAAGTAGTACGTTTAGAGTATAGTTTCCTGGAAGTTGGTTAGAGAAAATATTAAGACTTCTATTAAGAGTTCTGTTACCTCCTGCGGCCACAAAAATAGCTTCCCCCTTAACTTCGTCATATTTTACGTTGTCTTTTTCAACCCAATAAGATACGAATACATCTTGACCAAAATCACCCATGTTCTCAAGTAGTATATCAAAATCTTGAGACGTACTGACTTCAACTTCAGGTTCAATATTAAGAATTACAACGTCAAACGGTCCCCCGTATGTGACCCTAAATGATTCTAACTTTTTAATTTGTCTCCCCCCTTCTTCAAGAGTCAAAACTGCCAAATAATATCCAACAGGAGAATTAACTGGCATTGCAAATGAATAGGTGTAGAGTGTACTCGTGTTAGTTGCATCAAACTGACTAAACGATTCTGTTGAGAAGTAAATGTTTTGTGCAGGATCATACACAGTAAGGTTTATTTTTTCTGGAGGGGGGAAAGGCCTATCCCCATATGTTAGCACATAAAAGTTCATAGTAGAATCAGGATACCAAACTAAACTTGTATCAAATTCAATATTGTAGTCTTCCCTTGCTTTAAATTGATAGGTTGCATTTGCGTATACTGTTTTATTTGCAATCCCATCATAGTGAGTTCCATTCACAAATACAGTATAGTTCCCAATTGGTGCATCACTTGCGAGACTAAAAGTAGGAATTGGCTCAACTTTTCCAGGTGTACTTAATTCTTCTAAATATCGCAAATCCCCAAATGGATCGTGTATAAAAATAGAAAGATTAGACGAAATTAAAGTGCCTGCATAATCAGTAGAGTTTACGTATAATGATACAGTCTCACCTAAAAAGTAAGTTCCGTAAATGGTTTCAATTGGAATTTCAAGAAGGGGATATATGTATTTTGTAATATTTACCCTAGAAGTCAAACCAAGATTATCTTGAATTTCAATCTGAAAAGTGTAGTTTCCAAATACATCACTAATTCCCCCTACAGTTGGATAATCAGTTGAATAATAGTAGGTTACATTAAATTGGCTAATTAGGTTTAAGTTAATAAATTCAGTTCCATTATTGGGTTTAAAGACCACAATTCTTGAGAAGTTTAAACCCTGAGCCGATTTATCAGTAACGTTTACGTATATTGTAAAAGTTTCTAGTTCTTGAGAAAGATTAACTGAAAAACTCGTATTTATTTCTGCTAGTTCTCTTGGGATCATACTTAAGTTAAAATAATCCCAAGAAGGTGTACCACCCTCAACACTAATGTTATATGTAGCATTATAGTAATCTCTAGCAACCCCAGTTATATTCCAAAGAAAATCAATTAAGTAGGTGGTTTGTTTTGGGATTGTGAAGTTAGTTGTATTTGGAAATGTATAGTTTGATGTTTCGGGTGATATTGAAAAATTCAAAGGAACGTTACCAGTATTATTAAAGAAAACACCACACATAGTTCCTAAATCAAATGCAACAGGAGTTGTACAATTTTGTGGAGAGTGTTCCCACGTTTTGGAAGTTGGAATTGTAACATTTAGAAAAACTTCATCATACCCACCACCAGAACTAGTAACGTTATTAGTACCTAAATAATATCCAGGGATATAACCTGCAGGAATTGTAACATTAACATCAATATCAGTAATATTACCCGCAGCAAGTGAACTTATGACGGGATTAAATACAAAGGTAAAATCGGGTAAATTCAAAACGTTAGTTCCCATACTAGTTACTTGATCATTTCCTGTGTTGATTAGTGTGTAAAAACCAATTACAGTTGAAGTACCATGAGTTGCATTGTTTGCAATAAAACTTTGATTCACAATAAATTCTTGATGTGAACTTACGTTTATTGATACATCAGTAACATTATACGACACACCAACACCAGGATTAATCCAACTGACATTTGCACGAATTATATACGTCCCAGGGGATGAACCCATCAAACCAACATTAAAGGCACTCTCACAATATTCATTTATTTGAAGATCACCACAAGAGTATTTATTATTAGTTAGATTGGTTGTCCAATTATTCTCAGGTAATTCGATTGTTAGATTTGTGGCTTGTGCAACAGTTGTACCCAAATTTGTAGTATTAAGTACTAAAGTAAAATTTTCAAAGGTATACCACCGCATTAAAGTTGAATTAAATTCGGTCGGAATAGTTTCTATACCTAAGTATGTGACAAAAATATTTAGTGAAATATTAGTAAGATCGTATGTATTAAATCCAGATGCATTCAAAACACCGTTAGATTCCCCAAGTGGTTGAGCATCAGGAACAAATGCCCAAACACTAACTGAAACATTTTCACCTTGATTGAGCGCCGAAATATTTGAAGGTGTAAAATTAAAGGTCATATTTTCAAGACCAGTTACATTAAATGTTAGATTCTCAAAAGGATAATTCCCAATAGACAAAATTGAAAGGTTTGTAAGATAATTCCAGTTACCAGGGGAAACAGTTTCATTCACAAGGGTCTCAATTATTTCAATTACAGGGTTAGGTTCAATTGAAATGTTAAAGGTATTGTTAATTTCATCAAGCGTGTTGTCTGAATTTCTCCACCTTGTTGTCGTATTAAGGATATAGTATCCTGGCGTTGTATTTTTAGGTGCACTAATCTCAAAATATAGGGGATCAGAATAACCTAAATTCAAATCACTTGCAGTTGAAAAACTTGTGTTTACCCACCATAAAAGTGGGGGATAAATTGTAATATTAGTATCATATGAAGTTCCATTTCCTAGATTAGTTATGTTTGAGAGCATAGTAAAATTATACCGATTATTTAGTGTTGCATTATCTCCACTCCCTTCTGCAAAGTTCATCACGGTCGTGACACTTGTAGTATATTCAATTGCAATAAATTGATCATTACCACTTCCAGTATTGTTTAACTTAGTAGAATTACAAACTAAATCAAAAATGCTAAATGACGAAGGTGCTGTAAAATTAATAAAGTATGTTCCGTTGTCATAATCAGTTACATTCTCAAATGCATCAACCCCTTGCCCATATGTACAATTAATAGTTGCACCACCAATAAATGAATCATCACGATAATTTGTAAGAGTGAGTGTTGAATTAATAGTTCTATCCACAAATCCATAGTCATTTAGAATTGTTAGGTTTGAGGTATATGTATTTTGAATATTAAAACTAGAATTACTAGTGTTTAGGAGTTGATTTAGTTCACCCCAAACATATGAACTAAAATTCCACAAACCCGTTGAGTTTGATACATTCACAGTAAACCAATTAGTGTATAAGTCATCATCAGCAACTTGATCACCATTAGTCCCATCATCATATAGAATAGTCTCAAAAACACCACCATCAGACGTAATAGTTGCGTTAACAAGGTCTATAAGGCCTGAATCAGTCGTTGCATTGACAAAAACAGTCACATTTTCACCCTTATTAAAATCAGAATAGTCTGTTAGAGCGTCTATTATTACAGTCCATTTTTCAGATAAAGTTTTAGTGGTATTTTCAGGAAATACAAGTCGATCTCTTAAATTTCTAACTTGTGCATCAGTTGGGGAACCACGAATCCAAGATGGGCTGTTAAAGTGCAAGTAACCAACATCATAAATAGTTTCATTTTGTGTGAGGTTTGTCGTTGATAATTCAATACCACCCCGTCCAATACTTGAATTTTGATTTACTGTTGCGAAGTTTCCGCTATTAAATAAATTGATTATACCTACATGAAAGTTTGCAAATTCAGCAGCAAACCAATACCATGAACCCGGTTCATTAGCATTACCAATGATAATATTTGCAAATGCAATTTTTGCAACTTCAAATGCAAGTGCACCCGCATTAGTTGAATTTCTACTAATGTTATACGCTGCAAGGTTAGTATATTCTTGTTCAACTTTTACCCATTGACTCTGGTTGTAAAAGGTATATGTTTTTTTCATCATACCTTCTTGTATATCCGTGGTATTCCAGATGACTTCAGGTCCAACTAAATCAGTAACGACTCTAATTGATCCAGCATATTTTACAGTTAAATTATTTTGAAAATCAAATGTGAAATTATGAGTATCGTTACTGTATTGTGTATATTCTAGTGGATTTTCAGTTTCAGTAGGTACTGTCCAAAACTCATTACCATCAGCATCTCGTATACGATATATACCTGAAATGTTTTCTCCACGAGACGTATCAAGATAATATTCAAGGCCCTCATATGAACCGCTGTAATAAATTGAGACATTAATTAAGAATTCTTCACCATCCCAAAGGTAGGAAATATTCTCATAATTTGTTGGTGTTTTGTCATCAGTATCATAGTAAAGACAATATGTTTTGATTGTAAATGTAGGTATAGTACCATTCATTATCCAAACAAGTTCACCCTCAAAATTATCAGTACTATTAAATTCATATGAAGGGTCAAATTGACTTTCAATTTCATACAGATATGCACCACTTGACGTATTTTGTTCAATTAACCTAAAAGATGAAATGTTAATTGTTCCCGGAGCGCCTGTTGACTGTATCTCTTGTGTGAGGTTAAGACTAAATTCAATAGGCCAATACTCACGGGAATAATTAGACGTATTCACTTCCAAACAAACTCGGTAATCCCAAGATGCGTCCCACCAACTAAGCTTTGCTAGGGCAGGTAAAGTAATCATAAACAGCAATAAGGCTAGCCTTAACCTCACAAAACCCTTAAACGGCTTAGATTAAAAGCATTAACCCTGAATTAAGGTTTTTTTCACAAAAGAACAAAGAAAAAGTATTTACTGGGCAATTGAGACACGGAGTTCAGTTTAATTTGGCTAAATCGTGTTCAAGAGCATGAACCTCAAATGGTGCACCCTCCTCCCCATCATCCTCAAAATAGTCTGCCATGAGCATGTTTAGAACTATATCTAGTTTCTTTTCCAATTCCTTTATCTTTAATTCCAGGTTTTGTAGCTCTTTACCCATAACTTCGTAGAAAACTCAAGCAATATAAGATTAACTAAAAGAAGTGGAAACTTTATTAACTAAAACGTGGGTTACATATTTGTTGCCCTGATAGCTTAGTGGTAGAGCGCCTGGCTGTTAACCAGGAGGTCGCAGGTTCGAACCCTGCTCAGGGCGCTTAGGCTTTTTAGTCAACTTTTTTCCGATAAAAGGTTGCAATAACTTAAAAACTACAAAAACCGAAGCTTTTTGGTCAAGCTTTTTGCTAAAAAGCTTGCGTGCCGGGATGGCAGAGTGGTTAATGCGCTAGCTTGGAAAGCTAGTCCCTTTGGGATCATGGGTTCGAATCCCATTCCCGGCGTATGTTTACTTTAGCTTCTAGATCAAGTTCTAGAATTGAATTACTAAAAGACGCAGGATATGATTTTGAAATTTCACCATCGGGTTTTGATGAAACACGTCTTATGGTACCACCCCCAGAAGTTGCGTGTGAGAAAATTGCAATTGAAAAAGCAAAGTCTGTTGGAGGCAAGGTAGTTTTGGCGGCAGATACAATTGTTTGGCTTGATGGTAAGATAATTGGAAAACCAACAACAGATGACAATGCAATAAAGATGCTACAACGACTAAGCAATAGTTGGTATGATGTTTATACAGGTGTTGCCATCGTTTCAGGAACTGAAGTCTTTTCATTTTATGATTTGGCAAAAGCCAAATTCAGAAAAATTCCTGAAGTTGAGATTAAAAATTATGCTAAAAATTTTCCATTAAAAAACTATGCAGGAAGTCACACCACAAGAGGATACGGTGCCACTTTTCTTGAAAAGCTCGACGGTAATCTTTTTACCATATTAGGTCTGCCATTATCAAAAGTTTATGAAGGTCTTGCTAGGTTTGATGTTTATCCAGATATGAAAAAGGCAAGTAATTAGATATCAAATTTAACTTTTGGCCCTTCTTTAGTGTCTTCAATTGAGATTCCTTCTTCTTTTAGATTATCTCTAATTAGGTCACTCATTGTGAATTTTTCTTCAGTTCTAAGTTCTTGTCTTAATTCTGCTAATTCAGTTGCAAGTCTGTATTCTTTTTTTGTCCAAGATTTTTCCGGTAAAAATGCAAAAATTTCATCTAAGGTTTTTAGGGCTTTGAGTGTAATTGAGTTTGACTTTTCATCTAAGTCATTTGCTAAAACTAAAGAAGCAATAAAATGTATATTTTTGTATGCCTCGGGCGTTTTTAGATCGTTTTCTAGAGCTACAAGAGATTTGTCAAACTCCATTTGTATTTCCTTTGATAAGTCAACATCCCCATATAGTTTTTGTTCATCTCTTTGAAGTACATCATACCAGGCCCTAGCAACTTTAGTCCACTGTTCCCTTGCCTTTTTCATCTTGTCCCAAGTAAAATCAAGTTGAGTTCTGTAATGAGCACTTAAAAGATAATATCTAAGGATCTCAGGAGAAAAACTGTCAAGGAGTTGATCAATCCCAACAAAATTTCCCAAAGACTTACTCATTTTTGCTTTTGATATAGTAAGATACGCAACATGTACCCAATTGTTTACCCAAGGTCCACCAATTGATGCCTCACTTTGTGCAATTTCATTTTCATGGTGTGGAAATACCAAATCAACCCCACCACCATGAATATCAAATTTGTCCCCAAAATAAGTCGAACTCATCGCAGAACACTCAATATGCCAGCCAGGTCTACCATCCCCAAAGGGTGCATACCAAAAGGGTTCTCCTTTTTTCTTGAATTTCCAAACTGCAAAATCCCCAGGATTCTTTTTATTTTTGTTTTCTTCGATTCTACCAATTTTTGGATCATTTAAGTTTACTTTTGAAAGTTTACCGTAGTCTTTTTGTTTTGAGATATCAAAGTAAAGACCGTTTTCAATTTTGTAAACGTAATTTTTGTTTAATAGGTCTTGAATTAATTCAATAATTTCTTGCATATGAGTTGTCACATGCGGAAAAGTATAGGGCATCTTAATTTTTAGTTTATCTAACATCCAAAAGAAGTACCGAGTATATACATCTGGAACAACTTGCCAACTATCTTCTTTTTTTGCTGCGTTGATTATTTTGTCATCAATATCAGTTAAATTTATTATGAGTTTTACTTCATTTTTTTGATATTCTAGGTATCGTCTTAAAAAATCAAAGAATATGTAGGTTCTAGCGTGTCCTACGTGACTTTTGTCATATGGGGTTGGACCACAAACATACATTGAAACTTCTCCTTTTTTAATTGGTTTAAAGTCTTCAAGGTTTCGAGTTAATGTATTAAATAATTTTATTGTGTCCACCTAATAAGTCGTAAACTACGCCGGATATAAAAGATTGTGTATATTAGTTTTAATGCATCATTTAGCTGTGTTACACAAAGGACCCTTGACCAACATCCTTTTAGGAAAGAAAACTATTGAGAGTAGGTTTACAAAAAATAAGTGTTTACCCCATACCAAAATTAAAGTAGATGACATAATTTTACTAAAGGAAAGTTCTGGACCTATAAGGGGAAAAGTTCAAGTTTCAAAAGTGTTATTTTTTAGTAATCTTAATCCAAAAAAAGTCAATACATTATTTAGTCAGTATCCTCAAATTAAAGCAGACCCTAATTTCGTATTAAAAAAGGGTGATTCAAAATTTGCAACACTTATATTCTTAAAAAAGGTCCAACCACTAAAAAAACCAATTTATATCAATAAAAAAGATAGACGAGCTTGGGTTATTCTAGATTCCCCCACACAACAGTCTTTAGGGTTGTCATCTCTTTCATAGTTTGCAAAAGACCCTCTCTACCCATACCAGCACCGGGAGATTCACCATATGGGAAAACACCAAGTGAATGGAAAGGAGCCCCATTTATATGAATCGAACCCTCATCAAGTCTTCTCTCAACATAAAATACTTGTCTTGCACTCTCCGTAAAAAGAGACGAATCAAGTCTGTATGGTAGTGCGTTAAAGTGACTAATTAGCCAATCTAAGTCCCTAAATTGCATTATTGGAATTACTGGACCAAAAGTTTCTTCATTTGCAATTTTCATATGTTCATCTACTTTATCAAGCACAAGTGGATAAACTATATTTTTTTCAACCTTATATTCAGTTAGTGGAATTGCACCTCTACTTATTGCGTCTTCGATCAAAGTTTTGATAGATTTTACTGCACCATGGTTTATCAAAGGTCCAACATCGACCCCTTTCTTTAGTTGGTCACCAACTTTAAATCGTGCAACTTCTTTTACAATTTTTTCTGTTAGTTCTTCTTTAATCTCATCATGAGCCATAGTAATTGAGAGTGCATTACACCTCTGACCCGAGAGTCCAAGTGAACCATTGGCAATTTCTTTTGCTGCCAAATCAAGGTTTGCATCGGGTAAAACTATTGCTGGTGCCTTACCACCTAATTCAAGGTGAAGTCTTTTCATACCAGCATTCTCAGCTATCCACTTCCCAACTTCATAACTCCCAGTAAAAGCTATCATTTTTGGAATGATATTACTAACCATTTCCCCACCAACTTTTGAGCCAGAACCAGTTAAGGAATTCATAACCCCAGGTGGTAAAATTTCCCTTGCTGCATCTGCAAACTCCATAAAAGTTAAGGGGTCATCAGTTGCTGGTTTGGCCACTACAGTATTACCAGCCGCAATTGCTGGGGCCACCTTTGCCACAACTGCAAAGAAAGGATAGTTGAAAGGACCAATGGCACTCACCACCCCCAGAGGCTCACGAAATACTGTCGCTACTTTGCCCTTTGTCCTTATAGTTTCACCTTTATTAAAAAATACTTCACTTGCTGCGACACTTAGTCTCTCACCAGTACCTTTAACTTCAGACTCACAAGCTTTTACAGGCTTACCACTTTCTTTTGCCATAGTTAAAGCCAAAGATTTTTTGTTTTTCTTTACCCAGTTGGATAGTTGGGTTAACATTTCCCTTTTATCTTCAGCCGTAGTGAATTTAAATTTTCTAAAAGCATGTTGTGCACCCTCAATTGCACCGCGTGTTTGATCTTTTGTAGCACTAACTACGTGACCAACGGTAGAATCATCATATGGGTTTTTTACTTCAATTGACTCCCCAGATGCATGGTGATTACCGATAACTAAGTATTTTTTCATATTAGTAGTAACACCTAGGTAATTTAAACGAGTTTAAGGACTCCAGAGTTGTTAAATTCCAGTGGGAAGGTCTATGAACTCCGTTTTGACCCCGAAGTTCTCTTCTAGCTTTTTTCCAATGGCTTTGACACCATAAGTCTCAGTAAAATAATGGCCCAATGCAATCACGTTTATGTGGTTTTCAAGGGCATAGTGGTAACCATGATGATTAAATTCTCCCGTGATAAAGGTTGTATTTGGTTTTACTGAAAATAACAAATTAGTTCCCATCCCAGTACAAACAGTAATTTCGTTTAAGTCTTCTGGACCAAACTGCCCAACAAATGTTGGCTCTTCAAGTTTTGCAGCTCTTTGGAGTAATTCGTCAAAATTTCCTTTAAAATTAGTAGTAAAACTGACACTTCCTTCAATTGATTTAGGTATTAGTCCTAGTGCACGAATTAGTTCTGCATTGTTTCCAACTTCGCTATGCGCGTCAAGTGGAAGGTGTGATGCATAAAGGCTCATTTTATGATCCATTAAATATCTCACACGGTTTGCCATCTCCCCCGCAATTACAGGACTAATGCGTGTCCAGTAGAGTCCATGATGGGTTATCATTAAGTCAGCCTTAGCTTTTTCAAATACACTAATAGATGCATCAGTTGCCAAAGCTATTGTTTTTATTTCGTCACTAGCCTCGACTTGTAAACCGTTTAGAGCCTGATCATCAAGAAAATTATTGTGACCTAGATAATTATTCATCCAATCAGTTAGTTCAGTTAGATTTACCACAAGTTTTGGTGTCTTAGCACTCTAAAAAACTTCCCGCAAGGTGATTTTTGGTCAAGGTTTTTGAGCCGAGCGAAGCTAGTGCGAAAAAAAACTTGCTTGGTAAGAGTTTTATACTACCGTAATACTTTGTATTACTAAGGTGACACAAATGATAAAAGTTGGAGTTATAGGCTATGGAACAATTGGACGACGCGTAGCAGACGCAGTTGACTTACAAAAAGACATGAAGTTAGTTGGAGTTACCAAAAACTCTCCCGATTACGGTATAATCATTGCAAAACAAAAGGGACACAAACTTTTTTGTATGGATAAATCTAGATTTAGTGGTCATGAAACTGAAGGCACTATTGAAAATTTAATTGATGACGCTGACATCTTAATTGATACTGCACCAAAAAAATTTGGGGCTGAAAATAAGGAGAAGTATTATGATAAGTCAAAAAAACCCGCAATCTATCAGGGGGCCGAAAAGTCAAGCATTGGAGTTTCTTTTAATGCACACACTAATTTTGAGATGGCAAATGGAAGAAACCATGTCAGAGTTGTGAGTTGTAATACAACAGGTCTTGCTAGGATACTAGGTCTTGTTAATGAACACTATGGTGTCGCGCACACTAAAGTTGCATTGATTAGACGTGCTGCGGATCCAAAAGAATACAAGAAAGGTCCAATAGATGCAATTGTACCAGACCCAATTGGCTTGTCTCACCATGCTCCAGACCTCAGAACAGTCTTAGATGTGCCAATTAATACTACGGCATACAAAGTTGGGAGCACCCTTATGCATGTTCATGATGTGCACATAAAGACTAAACAAACAATTGATGAGACTAAACTATTAAGTTCAATAAATAAGGAGCCACGTTTGTTACTAGCCGACCCAGAACTAGGCTTCAAATCTACTGCTCAAGTTATGGATTTTGGACGTGATCTTAGGTCACGAGGTGATATTTTTGAGAACGTGATTTTCAAAGGTTTCACTGTCGCTCCAAATGACATATACTTAACCCAAGCCATACACCAGGAGTCGATTGTAGTGCCCGATAATATAGACGCCATTCGGGCAATTTTTGGTGGAGATAAGCTGCACAGCATCAATGAAACCAATCGCACTCTTGGAATTGGGAGCTTTAGTATGAGTTAATTTTTGGGGTTTAGAAAGGGACGGAGCCCCTTCTTGGAATCAGAAGCTTTAGTATGAGTTTAAGTTTTAACACCAACCTTGGGGCAAGTTGAACTTAAAGGACAAGCCCCACAAGTTGGTTTTATTGGTTTACATATGAATTTTCCAAAAGGTACTAAAACTCGATTAATTTCTCGCCAGTATTTTTGAGGTATCATATCACGCAACGTCATCTCAGTTTGAAGTGGAGTTTTAGTTGAGATTAATCCCCACCTATTTGGAATTCTATGAACGTGGGTATCAACACAGAGACCTGGTTTGTCAAAAGCTACTGCAACTACTAGGTTTGCTGTTTTTCTTCCCACACCAGGGAGTTTTACTAGTTCTTGAATTGTATCAGGTACGCCACCATACTCCAACACCAAGTTAGCAGTTTCTTTGAGGTGTTTGGCTTTAGTCCTAAAAAATCCAATTTTTTTAATTATTTTCTCAAGTTCAGGGGTCGGTAAATTTATCAAATCTTTAGGGCCTTTTATTTGACTAAAAAGGACCTCAGATACTTCTTCAGTAACTTCATCTTTAGTTCTAGCACTTAAAATTGTAGAAATTAAGACACGAAAGGGGTCTTTTAGCTCATGAACATACGCTTTCCCACCCAAGACCTTGTCGATTTTTTTAAGTATATTTCCCATGTTTTTTGCTAAAATCACAAAAGGAAGGGAATTGAGAGTTATTATAAGTTTTTATTAAACTCTTTTTATGTGGAAGAAGGGGAATTTATTGATGAAGTTGTCCGCTTAGGTCTAAAATGTAATTTTAAATGTGAATTTTGTAACGTGACAGAGAAAAATGAAAGCCACCAGACAACTTCAGATATTGATTCAGTCAGAAAACGAATCAAAAATGCAACTTTGCGTGGTCATAAATATATTTCACTCAGCGGTGGAGAACCAACACTCCAACCATATCTACCAAAGCTCATTAGGGAAATGAAAAACGATGGCATTCACGTAAGACTTCAGACCAACGCATCACTCATCACACCAAAACTCGCAAGTGAGCTAAAAGACGCAAAATTAGATGATGCCTTTATCAACTTTACATCTCACCTTCCAGAAAATTTTGAAAGGTTGACTGGAACTTCAAAACACATGTTCAAAAAGGTGGTAGGGGGAATTAAGGAATTAATAACTCACGACATAGAGGTTGTACTTAATATTGTAATAACTGACGTCAATAAAAATGATTTAGTTGAATACATTCGATTTATTTCACGTGAATTTGGAAGAATACAAAGCGTAAATTTGTCAGTGATACAACCACACGGACACGCACGTGTAAACAGTCATTTAGTTCCAAATTATCAAGACTTGATTGACCCAATAAGTGAATGTGTTAGTGTCGCAAGAAAATTAAAAATTAGAATTGAAAACCCATATTGTGGACTCCCCCTTTGTATTACACATAAAATTTTAGATGATGTTGAAAATGGTGAATTAATGGGGGTTTTAAATGCTAGAAAGTTAAAAAAAGTTAGTGATCCATTAAGAAGGATTATGAAATCTAAAACTCGAACACCTTCATGTAGGGACTGTTATACTAGATCTTTGTGTTTAGGTGTTTGGAAAGAATATTATGTAATTAGGGGGGATGTTGTTGAACCAAGATATAGGTCACTTAGAGGATGGAGTTTCAGCTAAAATAATTCGAGTTGGAAAGGGGTGTAATAACCACTGTATAACTTGTAATAGTTGTGGGAAGGATTTTGGTAACTTTAGTAACGCATTAAAAAAAATACAAAATAAGGGAAATTCTGAACAGGTAATTTTTACAGGGAGTGAACCTGCAATTCAGCCTGGGTTTATTGAGGCTGTAAAAATGTCAAGTAATTTAGAATATAGATCAATTCAAGTCATAAGCAATGGACGAATTTTTGCATCAGGTGATTTTACAAAAAAAGCATTAGAAGCAGGACTAAGTGAAATTTTAATTAAATTTCCCTCACATAAAAAAGATATATTCGAAAAAATAACTAGAGTTCCAGGCTCATATGAACAAACTATACAGGGGATAAAAAACCTAAAAAGACGTAGTAAAAAATTTAATTATTTATTTGAAGCCGTAGTAGTTTGTGGAATTTACATAACAGAAGATAACAACAATGAAATTCAAGAAACTGTTGGATTTTTAGAAAAACTTGATGTTGATGAAATATTTTTAATTAATACAGGTGAACTTAAAAATATCGAAGTCCCAAAAACAAAAGTACCAATTTTTACACTAGGTTTCAAATCAACTAATAGATACGAAGATTATGTCAAGAAAGGTGTTTTAAGCCCAAAAACTACAGATTTTTAAACCAATAAATCCCAAAAACTTGTGCGGGGACCATAGTGTAGTTTGGCTAGCATGCTAGCTTTGGGAGCTAGTGGTCCGGGGTTCAAATCCCCGTGGTCCCACTCAAATTATAATCGTTTTACTCATATGTCGCATTAAAACTGTTTTTAATCGAACTTTTTTCAAAAAGTTCGTAGTTAGAGTTTCTTGCACTCGTTTTCTGAACAGTAATCTAAAAGGTAATTAACGGAATTTTGGTTACCAAGTAAGAACCCATTAGGTAAATTACAAAAGTCATATGGGAAACCATTCTCAAAACCACCTTGGTTAGTACAGAGTGTTTGCTCATAACTTTGACTAACAAAATATCCATCTAAAATTTGAGTCGCATCGGGATATCCTTCAATTGCAATAACTTTTGTTTCACTAATCCCAACTAAAATGGGAACTCCATATCTCCAAGTTATACCATCATTTTGTAAAAAGGTTTGAAGAAATTTTCCATTAGTTACTGCCTTTACGTTTACTGAAAGATTTAATGTTTTTAGATAATTTGCTAGTTCATGACAATGTGGACACGTTGGTGAATACACAAAATAAATAGTACTACTTATGCTTGGATTCTTTTCAAAATCAAAAACACCATTTGAACCACCACTAATTGAAACTATCCATACTAAAACTAGTAGACCTAAACCAAATAACAGTGTTGATTTTTTCATGACTAAACCATGAAAAGCACGGCGATTAAAAGGATTCCGGCAATCAGATGCAGTTCTTTTATGTATTTGTTTTTTAGGTCCATTACACGCTTTGGGCTAGTTCCAAAAGCAGTCACAAAAGTTATTATAAACATAGGAGCCGTGAATAAAATATTATAGTAGATTAGGAGTGGAATTCGGTACACTAATTCATAATTAACTAAAATCGCTAAAGCGGCAATATATGGACCTGACGAACAAGGAAGTAATACAATTGACGCTAGTACGGCCACAGGTATAACAGACCAGATACTATCAATTGACTGTGTTGCTTTTTTGAAAATTGGGCGTAAACTCATTGGCATTTCCATAGACGCAAAACCTGGTTTGTATGAAAAATATGCATTAATTTCAACTATAGCCATGATAACAATTAGTGCACGTAAAATGATACGCACTTGAGATTCTATACCAAAAGCATAGATCACTTGAAGTACACCAAAACCATAGAGTGCGTACATTAGTAAAATTGTAAAGGTGAATAAAAGTCCAGCAAAGAAAACCTCACGCCTTTTTTTAGTTAGTACTAATGATGATAAGAGTAGTGCTTGAATTGCAAGTGTACAAGGATTAATTGCATCAACTAAAGCAAGTGATGTGATTTGACCAAACACCATTTAATTAATTTAGGTGTAAGTATATATTAACTAACCCTTAAAACTAAAAGATTTGAATGATTAAAAATATCCAAGTAAGAATTGTAGTCGCCAGTAAAATGGTTGGGATTGGTTTTAATTTTCTTGCATTGTGCCCAGCTAGAGAAATTAAAAATCCGTAGATTGTCACACCGAGTCCAGCTGAAGCAATTAACATATGAAATGGAACTTGTAGTGATTGTGCTAGAAAGTAAAGTATGGCAGTACCAAAAACTACGATTCCAACTGATTTGTGTTTTTCTCCAAAGTCATTTACAAGGTGAACACCATAGACCATAAAAGACATATAAAAAATTAGAAGTGAAAATAGATCAATGGTTGACGCTAGTGGACCACCAAAGATACCTGAAAGATATGTAGTTGCAAGTCCATTAACACCCGTACCAGAAACCGCAATTGCAAAGGGAAGATATAGCAAAAAGACAATTGAAATTGCCATATAAAATGCCTTTTTGGTAGTACTTTGACTCCGCATAATATTACGTATTCTAGGTATCATATTGTGACCATAAAAGGCAAACAAAGCCACTAAAAAAAGAGGAACTACTGAACCTAGGTTCATTAGAGGCGGTGTTGATGCATTTGCAAAATCAGTCATAGTTGAACCAGTCACAGCAAAAATATTCAAAGGTAGTTCCATTCTTGGAATAGTTAGTAAAGATAAAAGTGAAACAAATGCCAACGTAAAAAATGATGCAAACATCGTAAAATTTGCAGGCAAGTGAAGTTCAAGGATTAGTGGAATTGCTAAAAGGGTTAGAATTGCTAAATCTGAAATTCCAAGATGTGCTTTAATTGCAAAGGCGTATGAGGTTAGTGCTAAAAATATTATTGAGATCTCAATTAAGATTAAGACTATTACTCCCCATGGACCAACATACCTTTCAACTTCCTCCTCAACAGTCCCAGGAAACATTTCAATTATAAGATACCCCAAGCCCAACATGTATAAAAATGCAAAAAAGATTACAAAAATAGACATTAACCCGACTCCTTTAGCTAAAACGGGTAGACCAAATACACCAGCACCAACTAATGCTGAGATAAGAAGTGAAACTGAAGTATCGAATCTATCCACAAAATTATTTACAGTCTGACTATAAAATCCTTTCTTGAAGCTTTAGTTTATTTAAATCAAGTTCAAAAGCAGTCATAGGAACCCCTAATTTTTCACTAATTGATAAGTTTACTTCCCCATATACACCAACATCAGAGACGGCAGTTCTACCTTTCATGAAAAATTCATGTTCTCCGTTTTTCCACTCAACACTTTGTGAAATTGTCCCAATTAGTCTGTCTACTACGCCCTTTATTTCTGAAAAATTAGCTGTTTTGTGTACAATCATGCCAGAAATATTATGTCCTTCTTCTGGAGAAAATACGGGTCCAATTTCAAATACTTTTTGAGGATAATCTGCATCTTTGTTAAATTTTAATACATCAAAAATTCCAGGCAGTATACTTGGTCTTAGGGCTGAATATTCAAGGCTTTTAGAGTTAACTGCCGCTATTTTATGGCCTCCAGCCAGTTTTAGAATTTCAGGACTCGTGAGCATGAAAGTCTTTAATTCAAGAAAGCCCATACCAACCACAAGCTTTCTAAGTTCATTATCAAGTAAACTAGAAACTAAAGGTTCTCCCGGTGAGTAAGACGGAGAGAGTTCACCCTCAAATTTATTGTACCCATAAGCTATTGCAATTTCTTCTGCTATATCCATCTTGTTAAAAATGTCAAGTCGGTAAGGTGGAATTAAAACGTCACCATCATATCCTAGTCTCATTTTGGATAGTAAGATCATATATTCACTTTCATTGAGGTTTAATCCAACTATTTTGTTTATGTATTCTAAAGGTGCACTAACTCTTTTTGGTAAAAATGTTGGACCTGGAAAGATCACACCAATAACCCCACCCCTATCAGCAAGAGTCGATGCAATTATTGATACAATATTTTCAGTACCTTCAGCAGTACCAGTCGAATCAATTAAAAAGTTTTTAGTATCTTTAGTTATTTTACAAAATTCTGCATTTAGGATTGGAACCATTGATAATATACGTGATTGTGAATCCATAATAACAGGAGCGGTATCAGTTACAAGGTGTGCATACTTTTGCCCTTTTTCAGTTGATTCGAGTACTTCCTTACCCGTCATGTCTGACTCTTCTTCAAGAGGTCTAAACAGAATATCTTTTAGTTTAAGTTCTTTGTAGACAAAGGGTGGTTTAATTTTATCAAGATCATACACACCAATGCTAAATTTTCGTCGATTTCTACCAACTGTTGCGTGGAGTTTTTCTTGCATTTGCATTAAGGCTTTTAGTGATTCTTCATCTAGAGTTGCACCTTTTACAACTGAAAAACTCACATTAGGTCTTGAAGTACTTTTTACATCAACCTCAATATTGGTTGGTTCAGTTCGCCAGATTGGATACCCTGATTGAGATTCCATAAATCCATTTAATGCGCGTGCTAGACCCTCTGGGCTTAACATATCAACTCGATTTGGAAATACTTCAACTCGAAGTAAATCACCCTCAAATCCATCAACAGGAGTTCCCAACATATCAAGATTTTCAATAACTTGTTCTAGTGAAGCTTTTGATTTTAGTAATTTCACTAGTTCTGAATATAGTATTTCAATTATCATAATAGTGACCTCCTATTTCTTAAAGTTTTCAAATCACTTTTGTAAAGTTTTCTAAAGTCATTAATTTTGTAATTCATCATGGCAACACGCTCAAGACCAAGACCCCAAGCAAGTACAGGGACATCTTCACCAAGTAAAGGTTCAACTAATTCAGGTCTAAATATTCCAGCACCCCCAAGTTCCATCCAACTATTTTTTGGACTAAACCAAACATCAACCTCAGCAGACATTTCAGTATAGGGGAAATATCCAGGCCTTATTCGGATTTTTGGAATTCCGAGTTTTTTGAAAAATTCTTTTAGATATCCAACCAAATTATTGAAGTTAGCATCCCTATCAACCACAATACCTTCAACTTGATAAAATTCTGCACCGTGTTTATAGTCAACAGTTTCATTCCTAAAATTTCTACCAATCTGAAAAACTTTTGCAGGCGGTGTAACCTCAGTTAAGAGTTTAGCTGACCTAGCAGTAGTATGAGTTCTCAAAAGACGTCGTTTGGCTTCATTTTCATCCCAGCCACCCCAAAACTTTTCATGAACTGTTTTCACTTTTTTTGAAACTTCAGGGAGTTTGTCTTCACCATCAAGATAAAACGTGTCTTGCATTTCTCTTGCTGGATGATCTTGAGGAACAAAAAGTGCATCAAAATTCCAAAAGGCATTAGTGACGTGAGGTCCTTTGCTTTCAGTAAATCCCATCTCTAAAAATACTCGTCGGACTTTCTCAATAGTATCAGTTAAAGGATGAAACCTTCCAGCATAAATTTCTGGAACTTTTGTGTTTGGAGAAAATGTTTGAAACTCTAATTTTTTCCACTTACCACCCATTAGATGATTTTGAGTCACTTGAGTTATTTTTTCTTCAACTGATGCTGTTTTTCCACTCGTTGTAATATTAAGAGTATAATCGACTTCTTTTTTCTTTACAATCCATTTTCTCTTAGTTAAAAGCTTAGTATCAGGGGCTTCAGGCAGTAAATCTTTTAATTTATCCAGTAGGGCTTCTTCTCGCGTTTGTGGTGGATCCTTTAGTATTGCTACCACTTTTCCTTTTTTCATTTCAGCCCAGCGTCGCTTTAGTGCCCAATTTAGAGCTATAGTATTAAGTTCTTCTGGTTTTTTTGGAAGTTCTAAAAGAAGATTTCTTTCAGGAAGGCCTGTTTTTTTCACTTCTTTACCTTCGTTAGTTAGTTTAAGCCCAAAAGTTTCCTCTTTTTCAAGTTCAACGAGACCTTTTTTACTCAAACTATATGCGAGTCGCGCAATAATATCTTTAGATAAATCTAACTTGACTGAAAGTTGAGACGCTTTAGCAGTTTTTACTGTTTTTAGAAGCGTCATCAATTTTGCTTCGTTAGTATTCACACCAAAGAAAGTGTTAGCTCTATAAAAGTTTGATTGTACCCATTTTGTGGACATATCCAAGCTAAAAAAAGAGGGAAAAGTCGCAGAAGTAAAGGATGAAAAAATGCGCGCGTTTGATATAGCTTACGCTGGAGAACGTGCATATCTCATCAAAGTTGTTCATAATATTGAGTCAGTTAGTGGTGATTTTGCAGATACCATAAAAAAGTGTGCTTCAGTTGTTGGTGCTGAACCTTTAGTAATTAGTCACAGGGGTAAAGAGACTCTAAAAGAAAATGTAATTTATTCAAGACACGGTGTTCCTGTTATGCGAGAAGAAACTTTTATGTCGTTAGTTCATGGAGACCGAATTGGTGTTGCTGACCGAGGCGGAATTAAAATCCCAATTAAAGATCTCAGGCCTTTGATGAAAGAATTTGGAATGAGTCGCATAACCTTAGCAAAACTACTAGAAACTAGTACTGAAATGGTTAGAAAGTATGAAGGGGGGAGTGCACCTGGAGAAGAAATCGCAAAACGATTAATTGAAATTTTTGGAACTAAGATTTTAAGTCCGCACCGTTTTGACTGTGTTGAACTAAAACGTGCCTTTATCGGAAAAGCACCAATTGATATGGCTATAAAGAAAAAGAAGACTTTGCTAATTAGTTTTGATTCAAGTAAACAAAGAATTGAGAATTTGAAAAACGTTTCTGAAGTTTTAGACGCAGAACCAGTAGTTGGTAAAAAATTAGAAGATATCGACCTTGATTGAAAGGCTTTTTAAACAACCGCTTACCAACATTTTGATACTGGTAATAACAGGTGAATAAAAATGGCAGAAAATTTAAGACAACCAATGATTGTACTCCCAGAGAGTGCACAACGGATTTTGGGTAGAGATGCTCAACGATTAAACATGATGGCTGCAAAGGCCGTAAGTGAGATAATAAGGACTACTTTAGGACCAAAAGGCATGGATAAAATGCTGGTTGACAGTTTAGGTGATGTTATTATCACTAATGATGGTGTTACCATACTTGAGACCATGGATATTGAGCACCCAGCAGCTAAAATGATAGTTGAAGTTGCAAAGGCCCAAGAAGATGAAGTCGGAGACGGTACTACTACTGCAACTGTTTTAGCAGGAGAGTTACTAAAAAGAGCAGAAGATCTGCTTGATCAAGATATTCACCCTGTTGTGATTGTTCAAGGTTACAAACTTGCAGCAGAAGAGGCTATGAAAATAATTGATAGGGTCTCAAGCCCAGTAAGTGTTGAAGATAAACGACTTTTGTTTAAAATTTCAAAAACTAGCATGAATGGTAGGGGAACTGAGAGTGGAATTGAACACTTAGCCTCAATCGGAGTAAATGCCGTTTTGAAAGTAGTCAATAAAAACAAGGCAGATGTTGAAGACATTAAAATTGAAAAGAAAGCAGGTGGCAGTCTAGAAGACAGCGCACTAATTGATGGTATTGTTTTGGACAAAGAAAGAGTTCATACAGGTATGCCAAGCTCAATTAATGACGCTAGGATTGCACTTCTTAATGTAGCTTTAGAAGTAAAGGAACCAGAGACTGACGCGCAAATTCAAATTACAAGCCCAGATCAGATTGAAGCTTTCTTGAATAAGGAAGAAGAAATGATTAAGCGCATGGTAACTAAAATTAAGAATGTTGAAGCAACTGTATTATTTTGTCAGAAAGGTATTGATGACTTAGCCCAACACTTACTTGCAAAAGAAGGTGTACTAGCAATTAGACGAGTAAAGAAAAGTGATATGACTGCACTAAGTCGTGCAACTGGTGCATCAATTGTAACTGATATCCGTGACTTAAAAGAAACTGATCTTGGATTTGCAAAAATAGTTGAAGAGAAAAAAATTGCAGGAGAATCTATGACTTTTGTTGAAGGTTGTAGCGATCCAAAAGCTGTTACCATCCTAATTAGAGGTGGAACTGCCCATGTTACTGAGGAAGCTGAAAGAAGCCTAAAGGACGCACTAAAGGTTTTAGCAACTGCATTAAGTGACGGTAAAGTTGTCCCAGGTGGTGGAGCAACTGAAATTGAAGTTGGAATCCAATTAGGGAAAATAGCCTCAAAAATGGGGGGTAGAGCACAACTTGCAATTGAAGCTTTTGCTAAGTCTATGGATATTATTCCAAGAAGCCTAGCAGATAATGCAGGACTAAATGCCATTGATTTACTCGTAAAAGCCAAGAGTGAACACGAGAGTGGAAAGCACAATCAAGGCATTGAAGTTTTTAGCAGTACTACAAAAGACATGTTTGAACTTGGAGTCATTGAACCTGCCATGGTAAAAAAGCAGGCAATAAAAAGTGCTAGTGAAGCTGCAATGATGATTTTGAAGATTGATGATGTTATTGCTGCTAGTAAGATTAGCAAGGGAGACATGGCTGCTGGCATGGAAGGCATGGGCGGCATGGGTGGATTCTAATAAATAAAGTGGGGGGAAAACCCCACCCTTTTATATTTCTTTTTTATCTTCTTATTGTGATTAAAGACTACCTTAAGGAGATGAGACTAAAACATTGGTATAAAGCCGGTATTGTTTTTGTTGCACCGATTTTAGCAGGACTTTTATTCACAGATAAAATAGCAGCAGTATTTTTTGCATTTTTAGCTTTTGGTTTTATTGCAAGTTCAATTTATGTGATAAACGATCTTATGGATGCAGACAAGGATAGATTACATCCAAAAAAACGCAATAGACCAATTGCAAGTGGTAAAATTTCAAGAAATTCGGCACTTTTGTTTTCAAGTATTTTGATTTTACTCGCACTAGTTTTTGCAAATAAGTCAAGCACAGAAGTAACTTACCTTGTTGGTTCTTACTTTTTTCTTATGATTTTTTACACTTATTATCTCAAAAATAAAGTAATTGTTGATGCATTTACTATTTCACTTGGATTTGTACTTCGCGCACTTGCAGGTGGATTTGCAGTTGGCGTTGAAGTTACACCTTGGCTATATCTTGGTATTTTCTCATTTGCCATGTACTTAGCATTTTGCAAACGATATACTGAAATTAAATTAGCAGGAACAAAACACAAAAAGACATTAGAGGAATATCAAGAGATTATTCATATTTTAATTGCAATTAGTGGTGCGATTACTAGTGTACTCTACTCGATTTATGCAATTGACAAAGGGGGACTTTTGTTTTGGTCTGTACCTTTTGCATACTTAGGTGGACTCCTTCATTTGCGTGAGACCTTTTTAGGTAAGGAAGTTCACGAAAGTATCACAAACCCAGAAGTCTTTTTCACATTTTTAATTTTTGTTTTGATTGTACTTTTTAGTGTTTATTTATAATTAGATTAATTCTTCTTTTTCCTTTTTTTTAGACGCATATATGCCATATAAAAGCACTACTAGCGCTAAAAGAACCCTAAAATCTAATTTAAGATTGGTTGTTGATTTCATAAGGGCATATTGAGAGTAAAGTGCGGACACAAGATAATCACCCGCATCGTGGCTTAATTTCGCTTTTTGTATGTATTTTTTTAGCAGGGTTGATGAGATGTCATTTAGGGACTCTAATTGTTTTAAGAGATAAGTTGACCTTTCAAGATAGGTATTAGACGTTACTAAGTATACTTCCAATTTAGGATTTGGCACAAAATCATAGTATTCTTTTGATGCAGCATCTATTTGACTTGATAAAAAGAGTGTGTTAGATTTCTTTAGTTCATCTACTATAAAACAAGTTGGCGTATCAAATTTGTATTTTTTACGAACAGCTTCAAGTACATTATCTTCAATACAACCAAATTCAAAAGCAGGTGGACTAGTTAGTAATACAAAGGGCGAAGTTAGTTCACTTGTTTTATTGTTATAAGTATCATTAAGGGTGGTAGTAATTAGTGCATCAAACTCGAATACTTTTTTCTCATATGGATTTAAATTAAAGCTAAGTGATGCGTTGTATCCACGCGGATGTTCGACCTCAATAATTAAGTTATTAGTTTGAGTTGAGTTAATTAGACTTTCAATTACAAGGCCATTATTTTCACTAAGTTCAACACTTGGACCACTAAACACAACTTTGTTAGGTTGGTTACATTTGGTTTGAAAATAAACAAATTCTCCATCATAAGTATAGTTATGTGTCGCATTCATTTGTCTCCCACTAAAAGGGTGTTTTAGTTTAACGGTACCATATTTTTCACATGTAGGTATAATTACACAAGTGTAATTTGCATTCATGCCAAGGTATGTATAATCACAGTTTATGTTTAGATTCTGGGCTTTTGAAAAATATGTGGTTTCAAAAAATGCAACACCGTTAATATTTACTAAATTAAGTCTAACTTGACCACCAGAAAAACTAACCGATTTTAGTTTTATTGTATCTCCAATAAAGTTTTTTGATGAGATTGAGATGGGTTTATGTGACAATTTGATTACAGAACTTGCCGATTCAAGCATAACTTTGTAAGTATTATTTACAAATATCTTACACTTAACTTCAAAAGTTTCACCTAAAATGGGTATTTTTGGGATACATACTACAGATGAAGGAATATTAGATGAAAAATCGATTAAAATCTCTTGGTATTTTTCTTTCATTTCAGCTAGAAAATCGTGTTTAGAGACGTAATAGATGATGTTTTTAATAGGATTATCAAGAAGGGAAAGGGGTAAATTTAGAATTTCAAAGTCAATTATATTTGATAAACTAATAAGTTCTGCTTTTGTTGTTCTTGCATCCTTAATGTTTTTCTCAAAAAAAGCGTTAGTAATTTTTTTCCTAAATTCTTTAATTTTAGTTTTTAGTGACGTTAGTTCACTTAAGTCTTTTAAGGAATTTAATTCAATCTCAAACCCGAGGACAGCATCAGTATAAACTACCACATTTTTTGGCTCAATATATTTTTCAATTTGACCGATAAGGTTTTTTGTTTGGGTTAGTTCGGATTCTATTAGATTAACTAAAAGTTCATTAGATTCATCACTTCGTCCAACAGATTTTAAATGATTTACCCTTACATCCAAAAAGACATTTGAAGTCAAGAGAAGTCTAGTTGAAATATCCCCACCAAAACTACAAGATGATCCGTAAGAGATACATAAGTTTTCCATAGTCTCAATTTTTGATTCTATATTACTTAGTGCAAGAGACGTTTCAAAATCAATATTGTGTAGATAGGAGGATAACTCTAAAAGTGTTAGATAAGTATTACCAAGACTTTTTGAGGTTTCAATAGATTCAAAATAATTTTTAAGTTTTTTACTATGATCCCAACCTAAAAAATCAAACTCAAAGCTATTTGCTAGGAGTTTTGACTCAAATGATATTTCAAGTAATGCAAATTTCACAGATGAATTTTTGAGGAGTGTTTGGATTGTTTTTACCTCTTCTAAAAAATATTTGGATTCTTCAAATTGTTTATTGAGTTCAAATTGTTTTATATTCACTTCCCCTTCTGCTTCACCTAAAAATTTTGCAAAGTCATTTAGAAAATCAATTCGAGTCATAACAAGTTGAAAGTCAGTAGACCAAAGTCTCCCAAATTCACGTAAATCATTTTTTGCATAAAACCCTTCAAATTTACATAGTGCAGTTACACTTGAGAAATATTGATTTTTAATGTAGAGGGGGAGCCTTTTAGAACCACCAAATAAGTTAACAGCACAGCTCGGTTCATTTGCATTAAACATTAAAAACGGAGAGAAATCGGCTACAGGGACCATTTTTTGTGATTTTATACTTAAGGTATTAAAACTTACCCCCTCAACAAAAATTCTCCCCGAAAAAGCTTCAAGATTTTGAGCATTTGCTATTGACAGAAATAAATTTTGAGTGTTGGTTTGCATTATTTTTTTATGTAGATCTCGAATTTCATAATCAATATCAACTAAAGTGTTTATGTCTTTTTTATATCCTTTTTCAAAAAAACCTAAAATTACATTTATTAGTTTTGGTATGAAGTGTTTTATCTCAAACGATTTTAGTTGAACGGAATTTCCATAAATTACTGCTTCACTTTGTTTTACTCGAAGATCACTAACTAAATTTCTAACAAGTGTATAATTTGAAATACCTTTAAGGTTAGGGAGTTCATAAATCTCAGGGTGATCAATTAAACGCTGACTATACTCATATGCTGCATCTGTATCCCAAAAAAGTTGTTGTTTTAGAAGGGTTGAATCTGCAAACGACGTCATAAGCAACAAAGCAAGTACACTAAGTTTTTTTAGCACGTATATACAACCCCGTCATGAGTGCACCAAAAAGTGCAATTATTGAAAATTTTCCTACGTTTAATTTTTTAGTTTCTTTTTCTGGTATAACTGACGTATCAAAAAATTCATCATATGTTGAGAGGGGAACAGTACCAGAAATGTTGAAAGTTAAGGGTGCATCTTTATACCTTTCAACCACAGAGTTTTCATTTTCTAAAAATGTTAGTAGGGGGTAGGTTGACACTCCGTCTGAAAAGTATAGTACATCATCTTCGATTTTAACAAGATAAAATCCTGAGAATGTTAAAGGACAATTTATTCTAAAATCAACTACAGAGTCATACAGAGAAAAAAATATGGGGTCGTCTGATGCTGCAAGCTTTTTTAGAATATTTGTGTATTTGGTAGTTGATTCGTGACAAAGGGGTAAAGTACTCAAATCATCAACTAAAAGACCTAGTGCTTGAATTCGGGTCAATCCCCCATTCACAACCATACTAGCAAAAAATTCATTTCGTTTGAAAATATCCATAAATGCCGTTTTTTTAGTTTGGTCAAGAGAAGTTGCTTTAAGGCTGGTTTTTTTGCTTTTTTCAAGTAAATTAAGTATGGTTTTTAGTGTGTCTCCACTACCACAAAGATCAGAAAGGTAGGTTGATTTGTCATATGAGAAATATAATTCGGATGCTTTTTCTAGTGAAGTACACTCGTAATCTGATGCATACGCAGCACCAATTGCAAACTCAAGAGACCGTTTAGTGTTAGCGTAACCTAATGCTTCTTTTGATAGTGCATCTGTTAGAAGATATGGAACTTTCTCTAAAACTACTTCCAAATTCTCTAAAGGTCCAAACTTAGAAATTAAATTCTTAAAAAATTCTTGTTCAATTATTGATGACACTGCCTTGTCTAAAGATTTTAGTGGTTTTGATGGACAAATTAATTTGTGAAACCCGTATTCTAGTCGGTCCCCTAAATCGGGCGCAATAATTGCTGCAAGTTTTGGGGACATTTTTGGATGCGAGAATTGATTTGAAAATTTTACAAGGTAAGGAGAATCACACGCAGATACAAGTGCTAACAAGAAAAATATTGCGAAGATGTGTTTATACATATCGGAGATACTACAACGCCGAACGTTTTAAAACCACTGTCTTCTAGACTTAAAGTAACACAAAGTGAATTCTCAAAAAAAATTACGGAGTCTTCTTGGATTTTTTGATTATTTATAAATTCAGTAAATGAAAAAGATACCTGCTCACAAAGCAGGTTAGAATAGTCAAAATATCCATAGTTTAGATCACCTTGAGTATCCCAGTAATTGTAAAACTCATCCAGATTATGGTTTGATACTGCTTTAAAAAAATCAAATTCAAAATTTCTTGCTTGGTAGAATAGTTCTTCAGCATCCATTAGTTCTGATTGTTTTTTTAGTTCAAGATTGAGAAGTGTTGCTTTGGTTGCGTATAGACTAATTAAAGTTAAACTAACTAACAAGAACCAGGTTAGTGCAAACACTCCGCGGCGCATATTCGCGTCTCACCTCCAATAAACCGTTTAGTGCAATACATAAATTCAAAATCACAATCAGGTTCTAAATCAACCCAAATACTATGGGTTCCAGTTGGTGTGTATCCGTATAGTAAAACTTGCGCTGCATCTTGAGTGTAAACTTCAATTTCTCGTGTTAAAACCAGTTTTTCTGGCTGAACTAAGTACAGCAAATTGGGTAGTAAAAAGTACAAAAACAAGAGCTCTATGCTAAAAAAGCCCTTCATAGTGTATAGTAGTAATTAGGATTTATATAGCCCGCAAACTAACACCCCACATCATCGACTTATGAGCGTTACACTCCCTCAGTGGACTGACCCTGTTGCGGGCCTATTTTGTGTATCTACGCAATGTAGACACACTAGACAAAAAATAGAGAATGCTTAAATTATTGACGGGTCATATCTATTTGTGGGAAAAGTTGCCGATAAAGCTTGGTACAAGAAAATGTTAAAGAATAAGAAGAGACCTGACATTTTTGAGATAATGTTTGAACCTGAAATTGTTAAAAGTTTTAGAGGCCCAGTTAAGGGAAATTGGTGGAATCTTAGTGGCGATAAAAAAAATCCATCAAAAACCATGGGACTGACCCCACCACTTCAGCCATTTATGGTGTTAGTTGAAGGGGATAACTTAAATTACGAATCTTTCATTTTTGACTTTGTAAATGTATTTGCGGGAACTGGTGGTTTTAAGCTTGAAGGACTAAAGCTTCAGGAAAGATTTTTTTACAGTGAATCTAGCCAGTTACACGGGAATATGCTTCAAAAAACCAGTTATCAGAGAAATCAAGCTAAAGAATACCTAGCTTCAATTCAAAATCTAAAGACGGCCATAATTAATATTGAAAGTGATATGGAAAAAATGAATGAGCAACTTAATGCCTTTAAGGCCGGAGATTGGGACCAGATTAAGGGACTTTTTATTGATAATTATGGTGGACCACAGAGAAGCTGGACTGCTGTCGCAAGAAATGTTCCACTAGTTAGAATGGCCATGACTTGGTTTTTGAGATTACAAGTAAAACTAAAAACTGGAGAGGCGATGCCAATCCAAGAATTTACAAAATTAAAGATTACTGAATTTACTAAAACAAAGGATAAAGATGGAAAAGACTTACTTGGTCCTTTATCTAAAAAAATTAGTGAAAGAAAAGCAAAAATGAAGAAAGCAGCTCAAAAAAATAAGGAAATCATGATAGCTGAGATTGATGAGTTAGTGAAGTCAGAACAAATGAATCCAGCCATTGCTAATTATCTAAATAGAAAAATTCAAGAATTTTGGAATTGGGTAATTGACTATGTTGGGTGGTTAACTCGAAATAGAAATAATATACAAGTAAACTTAATTCAACAAAAAGCCAATCTAAAACTTTACATGAGATGGGCAGCAGACCATATACTTCAGTCTAGAAGCAGTGAGATGGAGAGTATGGATCTTGCTGAAGAAATGCCGGAGTTTGATATTAAAGGCTCACCTTCTGAGATGGTTAGAATAGACTATCTATTTTATCCAAATGACCAGGGACGACCTGACTTATTTGAAGTTACTGAGCCCTGGATTCCTGTGATTGGTACGTCTATTATGGTTGCAACATCAGTAGAATTACAAAGGAAATTTATGGAACTTGCAACAGTTACTATGCACGGATATGCTCTAATTGAAGATATTGAGGCCATCTCAAACTACGTGAAAAGTCCAGATAGTCAGTTAATTAATATCATGCTTGAAGCAGGTGCAGTTACTGAAGATGAATTGCCTTTAATTTTTACGAAAGAAGAAATAAAGGAAATGAAAGGTGAAATAGAAGAAAAACCCGAGAAGTTTGCAGATAAGTGGAATAAGGGTATGAGTACTGCCGTTAATAATTTCAAAGGAATGGGTAGATTATTTGGTATTGACTTACCTGCTGAGAGTCTTCCCTGGACTCGTGAGAGAAGAGCAGCAACAATTGCAGCCGATTTGACTAATAGGGGTATTAGGAACTTCAAAAAAGGTGCAGGTATGCTTACTTTGGATTAAACTTTATCATGGCGGGAAATCCATAAATATCTTCTTCATTTAGCCTTATGTGTCTAAAAACAAGGTCGTACCATTCGCCGCAGTTGAAAGACTTGCTAGAAAAGCAGGAGCTGAGCGAATTAGTGTTGACGCAATAAAAACACTCTCAGAAATTCTAAAAACATATGCTGAAGACGTATCAATAAAAGCCGTAAAATACGCACGATACGCCAAACGAAGCACTATAAAAAGAGAGGATGTTGAGTTATCCGCTTCAGAATGAA
Source organism: Candidatus Altarchaeota archaeon (assembly GCA_018220935.1). Taxonomy (GTDB): domain Archaea; phylum SpSt-1190; class SpSt-1190; order SpSt-1190; family SpSt-1190; genus JAAOXX01. The sequence continues at coordinate 47,373 of JAAOXU010000030.1, forward strand.
AGTTGCCATCCTTTGTATTGATAGAGACGATGATTTGGGTAGGAAGGCGTCTATTGATGGCCCAGTTATAGGTAAAAAAAATATTCTAAATGCCGCAGTAAATCTTGCGTTAGCTGATCCATCTGAGAGTGATGCTAATGCTATGTTTGCCGCCGTAAAACTACATAAAGAAATTAAGGATGAGAGTGAGGTTGTAGTTCTTACTGGTTCTGCCAAGGTAGGATATGAAAGTGATATTCTCATCAAAAAACAGTTAGAGAAATTTCTAAAGGAGTTTAAGGCTGATGGGGCAATTATAGTTAGTGATGGAAAAGAAGACGAGATGCTTCTCCCAGTAATTGAATCTATTGTTCCTGTTGTTAGTGTACATCGAGTAACAATTCATAGCGGAGAAGAACTGAAAGGTCTTTTTTATGTAGTCTCAAACTTTCTTAGTAGGGCAAAAGAGGATCCTCGACTATCTATGTTGCTTTTTGGTATTCCAGGTTTTATTGCATTAGCTTATGCTTTACTAGGTGGACAAGGCTGGAGATTAATCGCAGGAATATTTAGTGCATGGTTAATTGTCAAAGGTCTTAGAATGGAGAATGTTTTGAGTAGTCTTTTTAGATATTTTAAAGCTTCATTTATCAACCTTTCAACTTCATTTTTCTTATACCTTTTGTCTTTTGTTGTTGGTATTATTGCAACAGTTAAGGTAAGTTATATTGAAGGAACACCCCTAGAGATTGCAGCAAAAATAGCAGTTGATCCAGCTCTATTGTACTTTTACAGCATTCTCAGTTTACTAATTGGACTAGCTATTGACTCCTTACCAGACAAGAAAAAGGCATATGGTTTTGCTAGTTCTGGTGTTGGCTTGGGTGTGATAGTCCTCGTGATGAGAAGTGTTGGAAGCTGGGTACTTGACCCAACATACCCCCTGTCATATGTTATTACTACTACTCTGTTGGGTCTTGTTGTTGTTACTATGACTAAGCTATCTGCTAAGTTCATCAGATAGTGGTCATAATCCTATATACTGTAATATATCTATTAGGAAATACATAACATATTAAAACATATGAAAAAGACCATCACGTGGGAAGGAAAAAAGTAGGTAAGGAAAATCTAGAAAAGATGTTTTTACATGAGAAACCCGCCAAGCTCTTAATCAAAATAAAGGAGGGTAATGGTAATAAATACGCCTCAATTTTGAGTAAAGAGGTTGATTGTACTTACTCTCACTGCATTCGTATTTTACAAGAAATGGAAAATTTAGGACTTGTTACTTTCAAGAAAGGGGGCAGGACCAAAATAATTACCATGACAAAATTTGGTGAAGATGTTGCTTTTGCCTTAGAGAACGTGTTTAGACTATTTGGACGTTCATCTGACAAGTGATTCTAAGGACTCAACATAGGCTTCTATTCTGTCAAGTATTTCCTCAACAAAATATCGTCTAAACACCTTAAAAGCAATAGATATGTCACCTTCTGCCAATGAGTATTCACCCCTACCTTCAACTAAACGTAAGGTTTTGAGCCTCTCAAGGTGGTATCTTACAGCAGATTCTGTTATTTTAGCCTTTTTTGCGAGTTCACCAACAGAAATGGGTTTTTTACTCAATAGAAGCTCTCTAAATATAGTTTCTACGGGACTGTCTTGACTACCAGGTCTAACCAAGCCTAAAGATAGTAAAAACTGCCTTAAATCGCGTTCTAGATCCCCACTAGGGGGTTCATACTTTCGAAGCGTAATTTCAGACATAGCAGAATCTCTCATTATTTTCGCATATACGCGGAACTATTAAACTTTAGCTATTTTGGTACTTAGGCTACTTCATAGGGCACCCCCTTTCTCTGGCATTCAATTGCAATATCCCGAAAAAGTATTAATATCCGCGAAAAATTACACTAATACTACGTAAAAACTCAATTACCAAGGTACTACTGAAATTTCAGGGTTTAAGCGAAAAATTTCGGGTATTTCCAATACCATAAACTCATGTCATTTAAGTAGGGCTGGAGCATTCAAATATACGTAGTAGGAGACAAAATGAAATGTTAAACATATCGATAAAGGAAGTTCCACTATCTGGGATTAGATCAGCAGATCAACTGGCTGCATTTGTACTACAATCACTTGGTCTTTCAGACTTAAGAGACGAAAGAGATGTTGACTTATTACTTGCCTTTGTAAAAAATAAGGACGGATTAAAGGTTGGTGAACTAAAGAAAATCGCTAAACTGGGTCAAACAGCCACTTATTCGAAGATTAAAAAGTTCTTAGATGCAGGTCTAATATACAAAACGAGGGGTTCAGTGTATAAACTGCGTGAGAGAAGCTTAAAAGACACTTTAGACTTTAGGGTAAGACGTGAAATTGAACGAGTTTTTGCCAGTATAGTCGAGGTTGGAGAGGACTTAGAAGCCAAAATAAAGTAGGTTTACACAAACAAGTTCTTTGTTTTTAGCGCTACTTGTTGGTGTCAAAATCGCAATTCATGTAACCAAACACATATAATTTAAGAATAAAGTATTCAATTTGAGTCAAATAGTATACACTAAAAAAGAACAAATCGACTCACCAAATGAAGGAAAAAGACAAGCTAGCCCCGTGGTGTAGTGGTCAAGCATACAGGACTTTGAATCCTGTGACCCCGGTTCAAATCCGGGCGGGGCTACTCTATTTTACCTATAAATTGTTCACATAAACGCGAAATTTTATTGTAAATACAAAGAAGTTGTTACATTAGTGTTTTGAAGTCTTTTGATGTCATTGATTACCTCAAAACACATCATTGATGTTAAATAACATCACAAAAACGTTAGTTTGACATCATTTAGCCTCATTGAGCGCAACCCGAAATTAACATCAATCTCAACTAACATCAAATGGTATTAAATGGTGTTAAATAAGCTCAATGAGGTCAGTGATTTACGTAACTTTTTAGTAATAAGGTGGGTGTCACACCAGTGTAGCGTTATTTAGTATATAAGTAGACCCAAAATGAGAGGGTTCGCTAAGAGGGGGGAAGTGAGAAAATCTTCAGATATGGTGGTTTTTGAGTGAAATTTGGAGTAAAGATCAAAAATGAGAGGGTCCTTTAGTCAGATAGGGTGGTGAGTGACGAGTAAAGAGGTGTTTTGAGAGGGTTTTTATGGGTATAAGGGTGATTTGAGTGAGAAAACTAGTAGTTTGAGAGCGTTAGGGTTTATAAAGGCTTTAAATGGGTGTGTTAGGTCTAAATCATATGTTTTTGGGTGATAAAACGATAAAAACGAGTGCTGAGGGGTTTTGATGCATTGATGTTAATTGATTAGGTGTGTGTATTCACAGTTTGAGGTTTTGTTATTTGTTTTATTTATTAAAGATTATAAATTTCATTCACTTTATTAATTTCATTCACTAATTTGTATGAGCCTCAATTGATGTCATTTGTAAACACCAGTTAAGAGCGTTTTAAAGGGGTTTTATAACAGTTTAAAAGTAAATTGTAGTTCATTCACTTTATTTATTTCATTCACTTTTTATCTGTCGATTAATTTCGACGTCTTAATTGTCTTTAATTTTTGAGCTATCTAAATTCATTTTGACTCATTTGTCTTAATAAATCTTGTAAATTCAAGACATTTATTCTCACCCAATGAATTTAGATTTGTTTTTGCGTATTGGCAGTTACCAACCCTTATTTTTTAGTAAAAAATCAATTCAAAATGAAATGAGTAAAAAAGTGATCATTATGTCTTTAACACTCGTATATATGAGTTAGAGCACTTGGTTACAATGACCTTACTTTTAGGGGGTATGCTATTGTTTGTTATGTATAACTTATTTTGAGGTGTTTGTCATTACAAAACTTAGATTAAACCAAAGAAATATTAAATTCTAAGCACCCTAAAACAAGTATCTATAACCTAAAGGGATATAGAATCAAAAGATAAGAATAAAATGGTGTTAAAGACGTTTAGATTTGAGTCATTCAGATAATTGAATAATCGCTTCAGCAACATCCCCAGTCTCTTTGAGGGTCTTTTGAGCCTGTTCTTTACTACAGTTCGTCTTTTCCATTATTAATGTCACATCTTCCTCAGATATCCCAGAAGAGCGCTCATATTTTCCTATTACCTGAAAAACTATGTTTCCCATCATGTTAGCTTCCACTACTTGAGGGGCTTCAAATATCCAAGACTCATTATCAAACTGAAAAATTACTTGTTTTGGAGAATGTTGTTTTGTCTTTAATTGCTTCGCTAATGCTCGCATGTCCATAAAAAGAAAAAAGGGGGGGAGTTTATAGATCTACTCCCTTTAAGGTTTTTCTTCCGTTTCCAGAAGCCCTTTCAGCAGCCTTGGATAAGTACCAATCAACTAACTGATCTAGAGCATCATAGAAGTCCCCACTAACACGTAGGTCTTTTCGCTTTGCGAACTCTCTAACTTCTGTTTTCTTAATGTATGCCATAACCCACACAAACGGCGTTGAATATATGCTTTTCCGTTATGTTTTTATACCCTGCACTGACCTTCTCAAGTGGTTAAATCATCTCACCCTTGGAAAAAGGTCAGAGGACGCAAGAGTAGATGGAAGTGGCGCAAGAAGAAAATGCGACGTCTCCAAAGACTTAGGCGAAAGATGAAAAAGTAGGGTGAGCAATATCCCACGTTATGCCTTTTTCTTTTGATATCTCTCTGAGTAATGTTGTTGCATAACTTCCCTTTGGTAGGAAAAATTTTAGAGTTTTGTTATTTATTTCAAAACCTATTGGCTTGATAAAAAGTGGTCTTCGTCTCCCATCCCCAGGAAAATCTTTTAGTTCTAGTCCCTCCTCATATAGAATATTTTGTTCTAGTTCACCTGCTTTGTCTGTTGCTAGTCGGAGTTTATTTCCAAATACGGGCCCAGTTACACCTTTTCTAGTTATTACATCACCTGGTAACTCGGGAGTTTCTAGTCTTTTTGAGAGAATTTTGTTGAATAGATATGAGCAATATGCATCTTCCATTAGGACAAAATATTTTCTTGAAATTGGAATCTTTAGATCTCGCATAATTTTTAGGGCCTCTTTTTTCTCACCCGTAATTAGTAATTTACCAATCTCGTGATTTCTTGTACTAAATCTTTGAGGTCCAAAAAAGTTTGGCACAGCTTCTAGTTTAGTTTCGACTATGTCTTTTGTTTTAAGAATAAACCAATTACCAAGAAGATTGCCTTTTTTTATTTTCTTTTGGGACTTTAGTACAATTTTTAGTTGCCAACCCCTACCTTTAAGAGGAGGGGGTCCGGGGGAGGAGATCCACTGATACGTCTTGCCTTTTTTGTCTTTTAGTCCAGCATACCCAATATCGTGCATCTGAACTTGTAATTCTTTTGAAATTTCCCTAACTACATCAAGTGTATTTCTAAAATTTTTTTCTAAGAGTCCCCAATAATGTGGCCCAGATTTAGTTGCAATAAATTTTGGAACCTCAAACACATTAAATTCTTGGATTGTTAGATGTGTACTTACGCCTTTAGTCAAATACCCAACAGCACCAGCTGGTTCGCGTAGTTCCACAAGAAAGGTTAGGGCAAGTGATATTAAGAAAGATTGGTCCTTTTGTTGTGAAGGAGTATCATAAATCGTTAGAAGATTCTGTTGCCAAGGTTTATGAGGTTGCCAAGGTCGCTAGAGCCAAGAACTTAGACCCTTCAAAAGAAGTTGAAATTTTAACTGCCAGTGAATTAGCTGGGCGTGTTGAGAGTCTTGTTAGTATTGCTGTACCTGAACTTGCCGGTTCAGGTATGAGGGCAAGAATTCTTGAACTTGAAAAACATCTGGGAAAGGGTAATGAAGAGATTGGTTTTATTATGGCTGAAGAAACTGCTAAGGGTAGATTTTTCAAATTTGAAGATAAAGTTAAGGCAATTGAGGCTGGCATGCGTGTAGGTACAGCTTATTGGACACTCGGTGTTACAACAGCCCCACTTGAAGGTCTAACTCACGTCAAGATAAAAAAAAGAATGGACGGAGGAGATTACCTCGCAATCTATTTTTCAGGGCCAATTAGGAGTGCAGGTGGTACAAGTAATGCCATGATTGTAATGCTTGCCGACTTTTTACGAAAGAAATTTGGTATTGATTCATATGATCCTACACCTCAAGAAATAGAAAGATACTTTTTAGAGTTAGAATCATATCACGGTAGGATTACAAGACTCCAATACATGCCAGGAATTGATGAAGTAAAACATATGATAAAAAATTTACCAGTTGAAGTTAATGGGGAAGCTACTGAAAAAATTGAAGTTTTAGCGTATAAGGACTTACCTCGTGTTGAGACTAATAGAATTAGAGGTGGTATGGTACTAACTTTGAGTATGATTACACTAAAGGCTAAAAAATTAATTAAAAGAATGAAGCACTTTGGTGAGAAGTATGAGCTTACCAGCTGGGAGTGGTTAAAGGGTTTATCGGAGAAGAAAAAAGCAGCAGAGACTCAAGATAATACAGCAACCTATATTGCTGAAATTCCAGGAGGACGCCCTGTTTTTGGTTATCCTGGAAGAACGGGTGGATTTAGTTTACGATACGGCAGAGCCAGAGATACAGGTTTTGCTGCTTTAGGCCTTAATCCGGCAACTATGATTATTTTAGGTGAATTCATTGCCGTTGGCACCCAGCTAAAAACAGAATTTCCAGGAAAATCTGCAGCTGTTTCTCCAGTTGATAGTGTTGAAGGGCCAATTGTCAAACTAAAAAACGGAAGTGTTGTTAAGGTAAATAGTGAAGTTAAAGCCAGACAAATAAAAAAAGATGTTGAAGAAATTCTTTACAATGGAGAAATTTTAGTCGCATATGGAGAATTTTTAACAAATGGGCACAAGCTAAAAAAACCATCATGGTGTGTTGAGTGGTGGGAAAAGGAAGTAGAAGCTAAGGGCGGTAAAGTCACCAATAATTATAGTTTTGAAGATGCGGTTAAGATTTCTAAAGACTTGGGTGTTGCACTTCACCCAAAATTTACTCATCACTGGGAAGCATTAACTGGGGATGATGTTAAGCGCATACAAGATAATTTAGAGCATTTAAATGAGGTTAAACCAATTTTGGAAAAACTTGGATTAGAACATATGATTGAAGATGATAAACTTTCATTAAATGAAGTTGATAGTTTAATTTTACATGCTCTTTTAGAAAAACCAATTAAGGTGATAAAGGATACTGGCCTTGAAACTTTAAATTTAGTCTCGCCCGTAAAAATTGTTGAGAAGGCGGGGAGTTATCTTGGGGCCCGTATGGGTAGACCTGAAAAAGCAGAAAGACGGCTTATGGTTGGTAAACCTAATGTATTGTTCCCCGCGGGAAAGGTAGAGCGAATGAGAAATTTAGTTGAAGCATTAAAATCTAATCTTCGAGCAGAACTCGCTTTACGAGTTTGTCCTAAGTGTTCATATAAAACCTATTATACACAATGTGACAAGTGTAAAACTGAGACAAAACAGAGATCACTTTGTATTAAATGCGGAGTATCTACTACCACAAAAGAACACTGTGGGATGAGAACTAAAAAGAGTTCATTTACTGGGGCAAATGATAAACTCGAAGTTATTGCCAATAAATTAGGCGTTAGTCTACCGCCTTTGATTAAGGGAGTTAGAGGTCTTAAAAGTGATACTAAAATTCCAGAAAGATTAGAAAAAGGTATTTTGAGAGCAAAATATGAATTATTTGTAAATAAGGACGGTACAACTAGAATTGATGCAACAGACATGCCACTTACCCACTTTAAACCTAAAGAAATTGAGGTTAGTGTAGAAAAACTAAAGAGTTTAGGCTACTCCAAGGATAGATTTGGAAAACCCTTAGAGCATGATGATCAAGTAATTGAACTTTTACCTCAAGACATTCTCTTAAGTGATAATGAGTATTTTTCATCTGGTGATTATCTTTTACGAATTAGTAAGTTTGTTGATGACCTACTTGAGAAATTTTATGGATTAGAACCTTTTTACAAACTCGAAAAAAAGGAAGATCTTATTGGTCAAGTCGTAATTGGTCTAGCACCTCATACATCAGCGGGTATTATTGCTAGAATTATTGGTTTCTCAAAAGTAAGATCAGGATACGCTCACCCTGTCTGGCACGCTTCAAAGAAGAGAAACTGTGATGGCGATGAGGATTCAGTAATATTACTTCTAGATGCACTCCTTAATTTCTCAAAAGAATTTTTACCTATGAGTCGAGGGGGAAGAACTATGGACGTTCCACTTGTAATTACCACCATACTTGATTTAGAAGAAGTTGATGATGAGGTACTTGATATGGATGTTGTTAGTTCTTATCCACTTGAGTTTTACAAAGCAGCAATTGAAAACAAGTATCCGTGGGACGTATCAATTAAGACTTTAGGTAAATATGGTAAGATGACTGATATAAAATTTACACACACAACCTCAGATGTCGAAGCAGGTCCAATCATTACAGCATATAGGTCACTTGGACCTATGATGGATAAAGTCAAACATCAGCTTGAATTAGCTGAAAGGATAAGGGCAGTAAATGAAAATGATGTCGCAGAGCGAATATTGTCTAGTCACTTTCTAAAGGACATTAAAGGTAATTTAAGGCAATTTAGTAATCAAGGTTTTAGGTGTGTTAAGTGTAATGACAAGTATCGTAGATTTCCACTTTTTGGTAAGTGTGAAAAATGCAGTGGAAGAATTATTTTTACAGTTCATGAAGGAACAGTCAAAAAATATTATGAATCTAGTGTTGAATTAGCCAAAAAGTACAAGGTTTCAAATTATATTATAGATCAATTAAAATTACTTGAAAAGAAGATGGATTTGGCTTTTGGTGTCAAAGAAAAGCAAGAAGAATTAGACCAATGGTTTAACTAAAATCTTTAGTTTATTGAAGTTTTGAGAAATCAATAGCTTCAGTTGAACCATCACTTAAATCCATTACAATAAATTTACCAGGGGACGGGACGTGTCCCAATTTTTCTTGAAAATTGGTAGTATCTTGAAAAGTTCCAGTAGAAATTAGTTTAACGCCTCTGTAGGAATTAATACTAAATTTGTGGACATGTCCTGTGTGAAATACATGAGGAACTTTGTTTATTACCATAAAATCGTGTTTATCTGGGAATATTTTGTTTCTACCAAAAATAGGAGATAGGTGTCGTTTTTTTAGTAGATGTTTTTGACCAAGGAATGGTTTTTGATATCCTTCACTTCGTATAGGTTCAACCGCATCAATCATACTGTCTAGACTTGTGCCGTGATACATCAAAATAGTAATACCCTCAATTTCAACCCAAGCCGGATTAGAGTAAACTTCTAAATTGTCTAATTTTTTTAGTGGCTTTCCAATATCAGCAGGAAATGCAGGTTGTGGTTCTGAGTCCCTATTAGGGTCGTGATTTCCACTAATTAGAAGTATTTTAACGTCTTTTCTTATTTGTTTAAGGTATTTAGCGAGGGCTTCCATTTGGCCTTCAATTGTGTCAATTTCAAGAGATTTATCTTGATTTTTATACATGCCAATTCCGTCAACCAAGTCCCCAGCAATAAGAACATAAGAAATTTCTTTGTGTTCATTAATCCAAGACACAAATTTATCCCATACGTCCTCTAAGTATTTTTTAGAGCCTACGTGGTTATCCGAAAGAAATAGGATTTTTGATCTTTTAGCAACAGGCCAATGTACTTGGGGTATATCTGGAAAGACTACTGCATTTGCAAAAAAGATACCCCTACCAGCTTGTCCTTTTAGGCCTATAATCTCATCAGGTATTATCTCTCCCCTTTCAGGTAAATTTTTAGGTATTATTACTGTAGTTGATCCGGATAAGTCTTCCACCTTGATAATTCGTCTACCATCGTTAGTATCGCGGATATCACGAACCATACCAATTATTGAGAGATCTTCACGCCCCTTAACTCTTGATAATTGACCAATTGATACTGTGTTTTTTAGATTGGGTCGCTTCCATAACATCTGACTTATTGCTTTGTATCTAGACAGGAAAAAATTCCAAAAACTCTGTGGATTTATAGGCTCCCAATCATCATAATTTTTTATTACTTTAAACGCGGGTTTTATTTCAGGGATTATTGGTGTTTGTACCAGAGCTTTGGGTGTTTTTATTTGTTTTAGGAAGTCTGATGTTATTTCAGAAGGAATATCTTCCATTAAAATTAATTTGTCTAAAAGCGAAGAATCGGAAATAATAGTATCAAGAGCATCTTGATAGATCATTCTAACACCTTTACTAAAAATTTGTTGAACTTTTAGTTTATTACTACCATCTTCAACAAAACTTGTCAAATCCATTTTAGAGACTCACCAGTAAACTCTCAATCTGGTCTTTAATATTATCTGCGGTAGTCAACTCAACTATTTTGGTTCTCCCATATCTTCCTCGGGAAATTACATTAGTTCTAACAATTCCTGCAGATTCAAAGTCACCTAAAATATCTAAAACTCGTCTCATAGTTAGCTCTTTTAGTCCAGTTTGGGTAGATATCTCAACATATTTATCATATACTTCCCTTGTGTATGAAAGAGGCTTATCTAGACTGACTAGAGCGTGTAAAACCAGTTTCTGGTGATGTGGTAATGTGTTTACAAATCCACTAATATTATCAGCATACATCTTCGAAATAGCGTCTTTAACGTGCTTTTTCATGACTTTTAAGGACGTTTCTCGCTCAGCTAATTCAGCTGATATTCGAAGGAGTTCTAATGCACGTCTTGCATCCCCGTGTTCTTTTGCAGATGAAGCAGCACAGAGCATAATAACAGAATCATCTAGCACCCCGGGACTAAACGCAGTATCTCTTTGTTTTAGTATTTCATAAATTTGGTCAGCGTCATATGGAGGGAAAATAATTTCTTCCTCACTTAAACTAGATTTAGTTCGAGAATCAAGGTTGTTTACCACATTAAAATCATTAGTTATTCCTACAATTGATACTTGAGAGTTTTTTAGTTCAGAATTAATTCGAGACAAAGTGTAGAGTGCTTCTGGACTCTTCTCAACTAATACATCAACTTCATCTAAAACTAGTAAGTAAATAGAAGGGTTATTCTCTAGTGTGTGCACAAGTTTTTCAAAAACTGAATGTGTTGGAACTCCAGTATCTGGAATAAATTCTCCCATCATCCTACAAAGATGAGCATATAATCTGTATTCAGTATCGGCCACTTTTTTTAGACCCGTATTAACATACATAAATTTTACAGGTATATTTTTTTCCTGAGCAGTTTTTTGGAGCATTGAACCCACATACAAAGTTACAGCAGTCTTACCAGTCCCAGATTTTCCATAAATAAAAACATTTGAAGGTCTTTCTAGTCTTAGTGAGGGTGCGAGGATTTGAGCGAGTTGTTTTACTAAATCTTCACGATGAGGTAGTTCATCAGGAACATACGACGATTGTAGAAAATCTTTACGAGAAAATATAGAACTTCCAGACGCATAAAAACCGAATATTTTTTCAATATCATTCTTCATTTGGAACACACCTATACGTTATTACTCAAAAAAAGTTTATAATTATTAGTTACCCCTTTAGCATTACTTCGAGTGGAAACTACCTTGGTTTCCTGTGGAACTCTCCTTCATTTCGCGTGGAAGCTTTCATTTTAGTTCCGCCAAAAACTTTACTTTTCTATATTGAAAAATATTATAGTCTATATTACTATATTGAAAAGATAACTTATTATATTATATATAGGGTGTTCCACGAGAAGCAAAGGAGAGGGTTTTTTCAATATTGAAATCTTTTAAACTCATCAACCTATTAATAAAATATGAAATTTGGAATAATCCTAAAGGGCCCAGCTGACAAATTAACTGAAAGAGCTAAAAAACTCAACCCTGCGACTCCTATAGTGATAGTTGATGAATCTACCTTTAATGATCCACAATTATTTGCAGTTTTTGTATTCAAAAAATACAGAAGTATTGCAGATAAATATAATGAAAAAAGGGAAAAACAAAACCTTAAACCCTTTGCAATTGTCGATATACCTCTTGGAACAAAACCAACTGTTTCAATTAATTCTGTAAGGGGTCGAATAGCTGAAATTTTAAAAGATGGTCCTGCATATGGATATGAAATTTTCAAAAAATACAAACTCAAATATGGCAATGTTTCAATGAGATTAATTTACTATCATATTAATCGTGGGGAAAAAGACCATCTTTTTGAGATTGATAAACTAGAAGAGAGTGATGGTAACTTTTCTTGGGGTGCAAAAACTGTACGAAAATACTATAGGTTAAAGTCTTTTGTTAACGACAAATAACCCTAAAATTGCAGGCATCCAAACTGTCAAAAATCTATACGTAAGTATACCACCAATTGCAACCTCAGCAGATACACCCTGACTTATCAAAAAACTAGGAATCGAAATTTCATATACTCCAAGACCAAATGGTGTGGGACTAGCTCCAATTACAATTCCACCGAGTGCAACCACGCTTATACTCAAAAAAAGCGAAATACCAACTAAACTTCTAATAGCAAGACTCTGAAATAAAAGAGATAATATTGACAAAACAATCAAAACAAAACCAACTTTAAAATTTACTATTTTATTAAGTTCTCCCCTAAAATCAGAAAGTTTTCTTATAATCTTCCACTTAGTAAACCACTCAAACTTCTTAGTAAATAAAATCCCCATTCCAGTAAAAATAATTAGTGCAGACAATAAAACTGGACTAAAACTCCCAATAAAAAATACACTAACTAAAAGGTGAAGACCAAGATCAAAAAATCTCTCAATTACAAACCCCGTCATAGCATGACTCAAAAAAACACCTCGTTTGACTAAGTAATAAACCGAAATTGTTGAACTCATTTTAATAAGGGAAAAAATTGATGAATTAGCAACTAATACGTATTCAAAAAGGGTTATATTCTTAACGGACGTTCCTAATTCCTTTAAAACATATTTTAGTCTAAGAACTACTGTTGAAATGCCCAATAACACAAACATTAAAGCGTAAATTAA
>JAAOXU010000031.1 GCA_018220935.1 Candidatus Altarchaeota archaeon
AACATAAAGACCATATTGCGAAAATGGCAGGATACGCGTTACTAATTTATTCACTAATTCAAATTTATCCTTCTACGATTGGATATGCTCGTGGGCTAGGGGGAACTAGTCTTACTACTACTTGGTTTGAGAATGCAAGATGGATGGATTTTAATGTGCCAGAAGGGGAACCAGTAACTACGTGGTGGGACTATGGATACTGGATTCAAACTGTAGGTAATACTGTTAGTTTAGGCGATGGCGGTAATGTTGGACCCGGGAATGAAATTAATTGGTATACTGGGCGCTTTTTTGCAAATGATGATTATGAGAATGCAACTGCTTGGGCAGATGAGTGGAATCTTACTTATTTTACAGTTGACGCTGCAATGTTACCTAAGTTTTGGGCGTACTCAACTCTTGGTGGGCTTAGTAATGTACTAAACCAACTCTCATATCAGCAAAACTATCCAACTGAATTTGGATTAGTACCCGTTTATGCTGGGGTGTCAGATGACTATGGTCCTGTTGCCGTTGCTGAGATTACAATTGGAAATGAACCAACTTATCTGTTGGGAAGAATAATTAATGGTGTAATTAGTTGGGTAGGTGTAATTGATGAATTTTCATATTTTTCTAATCAAGGAGCCTTAGTATGCGACCCCATTGGATACTGTAAGTCTAGTGATTTTGGTAACTTCCAAAAAATTGGTCAATCAGCCATAATTTATCCAAATCAAATGGTAATTTTAGGTGACAATAAGTCAATGCATTCGATGTTTGCTAGACTATGGTTTTTTGAAGGATATAATACTGAATTCAAATTATTGCTTAGTAATGGGGAGACTAAGACTTTTGAGTATGCGGGTGGTTAAATGGTAGTTGTAACAATTAGTGGACCGAGTGGAAGTGGAAAGAGTACTGTTACTAAAATTTTAGCAGAAAAACTAAAACTTCCCATTCATTCAGCCGGTAGATTTTTTAGAGAAAAGGCAAAAGAGAAAAACATGGACATTAAAGATTTCATGAAAGTTGCACCAAATGACCTTCATAGGGAAGCTGATGAATCTATTGATTTTGAATCTAAAAAAGGTAATGTTGTAATTGAAGGTAGACTGTCTGGTGTTATGGCTAGTGTTGCTGACCTGCGGATTTATGTCACAGCATCGTTAGAGGTTCGTGCAAAACGGATAATGGATAGAGGTCTTAGTTTTGAGGATGCGAAGGTAAGAATAGGGGATAGAGACATAACTGATAGGTCAAATTATCTTAAAATTTATGATATTGATACTGACAACCTTAAGGTTTATGATTTAGTGATTAATGCAGAGCACTTTAGTGCAGAGAATGTGGCAGAAATCATCGAATTAGCGCTGAAACTGTCATCTAAATTATAAAGCAGTATGAGATAGTAATACGTGGTCAAGAAACGTATTAGTTTAACGATTGATGAGCAAATTTTACGAAAAGCAGATAGATTGATTGGTAAACTAGCAGATAATCGTTCAGTTGTGTTTGAAAAACTTCTTGAGAAATCTTTTTTTACACTCACACCAAAAACGGCCATAATTCTAATTGGATCAAAAAGAGAAAATTTATTGTTAGAAGATTACAAGGGGAAAAAAGTAATTGAGTATCATCGTGATAATTTAGAAATTGCAGGTGTTACAAAAATAGTTTTTGTTGGTCAAGAGATTAGTGAAATTAGAGATTATCTAAAAGATAAGGAGGGTGATTTTTTGTATATTACTGATGATGATGCCGGAACAGGTGGAGCAATAAAACAAGCAAGTCACTTACTCTCTGAAAAGTTCTTCTTAATTTATGGAGATACCGTTAACAACATCGATTATTCTGATCTTTACAGGTTTCATACAGAACAAAAAGTTATGGCAACGGTTGCTCTTACTACAGTTAATGAACCACATAAATACGGCACTGCGGAATTAAAGGGCAGTAAAGTTGTGGGATTTAAGGAAAAGCCAGTTAAGACAAAAAATTACTTAGTCTCAAGTGGGAGTTTTGTAATGGAGCCAGAAGTGCTCGAACTTATTGGTAATGGAAGGGTTAGTTTAGAAAAAAATATCTTACCAAAACTGTCTTCGATTAGTCAATTATCTGGTTATCTTTTTAGTGGTAAGTGGGTCGATTTAGGGAAGATCAGCAATTAAATTGTCATCATATACCAATCCAAAGGATTCGCATCAGCGTAACTGTGTGTCTTCACTAAAGTTATGTATTAGTTTTTGGTTCTTAAACCTTCCCGAAGCTAATATATAGACTGGTGATATCAGGTTTTGTGAGTAATGTAAAGGTCAGGAAATTAGTGCTTGACGTTGTAAAGCCTCAGGAACCCAGTATAGTTGAATATTCTAAAAAAGTATCAAGTGTCGCTGGTGTTGATGGAGTTAATGTCAGTTTGATTGAAATTGATAAACGCGTTGAGAATGTTCGAATTACTATGAAAGGTAAAGATGTTGATGTTCAAAAAGTAATGGATATAATTGAAAGTTTGGGCGGAGCAGTTCATAGTATTGATGAGGTTGCTACGGGGAGTGAGATAGTTGATCACGCCAAAACTTTAGAGGAGAGCTAATGTTAAAAGATCCAATAGCACGCAGATATTTTGTTATGAATTTTTTTGATGGCATTATGACTGCTTTTGGTATTGTTGTTGGTGGAGCTGTTTCAATTGGAAATTCTGCTACCATAATTAAGGCAGGTCTTGGAGCGAGCCTTGCAATTATGATTAGTGGTGGTTTTGGAGCTTATATGGTTGAGAAAACTGAAAGAAGACTAGAACTAAAAAAGATGGAAAGACAGCTCTTAAGAACACTAAAAGGAACACAGCTTGAAAAAGAGGCCCATAATGCCGCAGTTGCACTTGCTTTTGTTGATGCCGCGTCCCCGTTTTTTGGTGCAGTCATTCCAATTATACCATTTTTTTTCAATCTTTTTGGATTAATTAGTTATTCTGCTGCTATTTTCACTTCAATTAGTCTCTCTTTTGCACTTCTCATATTTTTGGGTTGGTACTTAGGTAAATTACTAAAAGAAAATCCAGTAAAAAATGCTTTGATTTTTGCTCTTGGTGGTGTGGTTGTAGGTGTCGTTTCTTCGATTTTAGAGCGATTTTTACACTAAAAAGCATATTACTGTGTCTTGGTGAATTTTTTTGTGATATGGTTAATTTCTCTGCTTGTCATAGGAGTAGTCGTAATGACGTATTCTAGTGATAAAGTAGTCAAGTATGGGAAAAAAATCGCAACAGCACTTCAAATTCACCCATTTTTAGTTGGTTTAACTCTTGTATCATTAGGTACAGATTTACCAGAAATAACAAATTCAATTATGGCTTCATTTTTGGGTCATGGGGATATTAATGTTGGAGATTCTCTTGGATCAACACTAGCTCAAATCACTATAATTATGGGTCTCTTAACTCTTTTTGGAAAATCGTTTAAGATCGATCGAAGAGAAATTTTAACTTCAGGTTCACTTCTCATACTCGCACTTTTGTTTTTTAGTTGGCTTGCTAGTGATGGATTTATTGGAAGACTTGATGCAGCCCTTCTTATTTTATTTTGGTTACTATCCATTGTATTTTTAGATATAACCTCAGACTTAGAATCAGTGCATCATACTGATGACAAAAGAATGTGGGGATATTTAGGATTCATATTTGTTAGTTTTATTGGAGTTGCAATTGGTGCATATTTTACTATTGATTCTATCATTAAACTTTCAGTGATCTTTCACTTACCCGAATATTTTGTCAGTTTTTTTGTTATTGGAATTGGAACTTCCCTCCCTGAATTAGTAGTTGGTATGAGTGCACTAAAGCGAGGAGAGAGTGAACTTGCCGTTGGTGATTTTTTTGGTAGTAGTTTAATTGATGCAACAGTTTCAATTGCAGCCGGAGCCTTAGCTTTTCCCATTATGGTTAGTGCTGCATATATTGTTCCAACCGCACTCCTCATAATTTTTGCAACTGCGGCAGTTACTAGTTTACTCGTACTTGTTGGTAAAGAAAATAAACTCACGGGTCTTATTTTAGTTTTAATTTATGTTTATACTATGAGTAAAAGTTTTAGTATACTTAGTTAACACCCACAAAGTTTTGCATCCCGGATGGTAAAATAACCTTCCCGAATTAAAATGAATGAGATTAATATTCCAGCAAGTGGATCTGCTTGCCAAAAACCAAAAAGGTAATTTGCGACTAGTCCAATAAGAACAGCTAAAGATAAACTCATACAAGCGAGAGTTTGTTTTGAATCAGCTTCTAGACTTTTACGGTTTATCTTTTTTGAAATTTTTTGTTTTTCAAGATAAAGATACGGCATTACAATTAAGGATACTCCTGTGATTATCATACCAAAAAAAGTAGGTGTTGTTGGTTTTCCTAAATATAGTTTTTTTATGGATTCAAATAAAATATAGAAAGCTAAAATATAGAAAGTATATCCAATTATTTTTGTTGCTTTTTCTTCTATTTTTTCTTCCTCTTTATGCGTGAGGTTTTTATGACTACCAAATCTCCAAATCATAACAAAGCCAGAAAGAGACTCAATAAATGAATCTAATCCAAAACCCACTAAAGAAATACTGTTTGATGCGGCTCCTAAGCCTATAGACAATATTCCTTCAATTATGTTGTAAATAACACTAAAATAAGATAAATTTAGGGCTTTTTTGTGATTTTATGACATATTTTATGTATATTTTGATAGTTTAAAGAGATTAACCATGTTAACGTGGTAAAGTTTACTTATAAATTATAAGCTATGATATAGTTTAGGAACACAAACAACCTCTGCTACCGCGACCCGAGACCCACAACCTAATTCCCGCAAAGCGGGATAAATCTGCATTAATTAGGTTCCTCTAACGGTGGCATGTGTACACGGGCCAGGTACCTTTTGGTGCCGGCCCTCCTACTCTTTAATTTAGTTTGAGTTTGGAGTCGAAAGGACATACATCCCCCTCATAGCCAACACCGGCAGAGTTTCATAACTATATTGAGTGCCAAGTTTTTCAGTTACGTAGGACGAATCAAAAGTTTCTGGGTCTGAATCAGGCATCTTATAATGTCCCTTGGCCAAAGTAAAGATTCCCTCTTTAATTGATTTGTAAAATAGAGAGTCTTTTTCACCCTGATCAAATTCTATCTCACCACCAGCCATATCATCAGATAATTCCTGAATTATGACATCAACCCGTTTACCATAAAGTTTTTCCAATTCACCCTGTGTTAATTCTTGTTGTTTCGGTTCATTAAGTACATCCATAAAAAATTATTTGTTTGTACTTTATGATGTTTATGTCACTCTTGTTTTGGACAGGTGTCACTACAGGTGTCTACACCTTTTTAAAAATATGAAAGGTAAAATAAATGCATGGCAAATAAAAACGCAAGTGAACCAACTTACACTTATCAATTAAGTTCACACCCAAGATTTGGTTTTAGTTTTGAGCCCACTAACGAGAAGACATTCTCCAAAGTATTAAATATTGTTGAAAAATTTGGTAAGATAAGTCAAGATAATTATAGTAAAATTAGTAGCAGAGCCGCTTATCTAAAATTAAGTGAAGAATCACTAAATAAACTCAAATGGATATCTGGTTCAATTTCACTTTCAGAAGATTTAAACTCACTGTATGACTGGTACAAAAATACTGAGGCGCATTTTGCCCCACTTGAAGTGGATAAAAAAGGTATACTAACTAAAGGAAAGCTCGTTTTAGCTCAAGAAAGTGGCTATTTAGAAGAATCACAAGTCTATATAGAATCTATAGAATCTCCACTTTATGCTTCAGAAATTGAATCCTTGTTAGAAATACATAACGCTGAAGGAATTGTAATTACCCCAAGTCGCCAGGAATTACGTGTTGAGGTTTATGAAAAAAAAACTTAGAGGAAGGTTTAGACTAATCTACTAAAAATTTAGTTAAAGGTTTATGAAAGCCACTCAATTACATCGTCTTCTACTCGCGTTAGATTTGCTGTAATTAAAATTTTTCTATTAAGTTTAGTTTCTGGAATTAATTTTTCAATGTAAAAAAGTTTACCGTTCTTTTTTTGATATTTGTATTCTATCTCCTTGCCAACAGAAACTAAAAGCTCAACTTCCCAAATTCGATTACTAATTTTAGATAAAGGATATTCAGTCATGTTTGAAGCACCTTCAGATACTATGATATAAAGTTGATCACCTTCACTTAACTCTTCTTCTAAATTGATCTCAAAAAAAATGTTGATATTATCACCATATGAAAATTTAGGGGTGTCTATAGTGTCTAAGACTTCCTCAAAGTTGGTTTCATTTTCAATTTTTATTTCTTCAACAATTGGTGGTGTTGGTGTCTTGAAGAAAATACCCCTAAACCAACTAAAAATTTTGGAAAAGAAACTTTGTGGTTTTTTTATAACTAGTTGTTCTTCTACATCAAGTATAGTTTCATTTATTATTTTTTCAGTTGTATTTTTTTCTACTGTAGATTCATTAATTATCGTGTTATCAACTACTGTTTCTGGTCCTTTCCAGATTGACTTACCAAAGGCATATAGGAAGCCATCCCATCCAGCCACATAAACTGTTCCGTCTCTCCCTATTGCAGGAGAACTAACTATTCCACCACCAGGTGAGTGAAACTCCCATTTTTTAGCACCGTTTGTATATATGGCGTAAAAGTATCCACCATTTGTTCCTACATAGATGGTCCCGTCTGCCCCTATTGCAGGGGATGATGTTATTCCTTCAAATGCCGGTGGAGTTTCAAATTTCCATTTTTCTGTTCCATCCGGGTTAAGTGCATATAAGTAATTGTCCCAAGAGCCAACATAGATAGTTCCGTCGGTTGCTATTGCGGGGGTTGAGCTTACACCGTCCTTGGCTTGAAAAGCCCATTTTTCTGTACCGTTACTATTAATCGCAAAAACTTTTCCAATAAATGAGCCGATATATACGTTGTTATCGTCATCTACTGCAGCCGAAGACTCCACCCACTTATAAAAAGTAAAACGCCATTTTTCCCCGCCAAGGGGCTTTATTGCACGAACTCTTCCTTCTTCTCTTCCATCCCCACTGTAGGTTCCGATGTAGATGGTACCATCAGGTCCTATTGCAGGATTTGAACTTATATCACTCCCCGTAGTAATTGCCTGTTTTTCTGTTCCATCTGGATTTACCGAGTATAATACACCCCCAGTTCGATATCCTCTTGCCGAACCAATATGAATTACACCGTTTTTGTCAATTACAGGTGAAGACCAGGCGTCGACTGAAACGGGCATATCAAAGGTCCATTTTTCTGTTCCATTCGGATATACTGCAAATAATTTATTTGCAAATGAAGATATGTAGATCACCCCGTTTTTGTCTATTGCCGGGGTTGAGAGAATTCCTTTAGTGATATTCCACTCTTCATTGTATTCGGGCTCCCCTGCCTGAAATACCCATTTTAGTCTCCCATCGGGGTGTATTGCAAAAAGTTTACTACCGTGAGTTGCCACATAAATTGTATCGTCTTCACCAATTATAGGGGAGGCTTCCATTCCGTTTCCTGTTTGAAATTTCCATAAAATTGTACCATCAACATGACGAGTGTCATACATGCTTTGTCCTGTATGTTGAGCGTTACCATGAAAAGTTGGCCAAGGGGAATCTGCTAATTGAGCGCTAACTCCAATTAAAAGAAATGTTAAAGCCCATAAAGGCCAGGTTTTCATATAAAAAACCAACAATTTTGATAATTAAACATGTTGTTTGTGTCACTAAGGGTTTAGACGCGTGTCACTTTGGTTTGTTACACCCCCTTAAAAACGATTATTTTCAAAGTATTATTAGATGAGTAAATTAAAAGAAATGTTTGAAGAGTTTAAGGGTAAAACCACGAGTTATTTGCTAGGGGGTTCGTATGAAAGTGATGTCTTAGCAGAATTTTCAAAGGAACATAATGTGATTATTCAACTTTCTTCAGCAAAACAAGATGAAGAGGGCTTGAGGACTTCAAAGGATTATATGGTTAATGAGAATGGACTTTCAGATGGGTATGTTGATGCACTCAGTAAGGTGGCAAGTAATTATCACGAAATCTTAAACGGCAGAGTAGATGGATTTGAAAACATTCAGATTACTAATAATCATAGAGCAATATATTTCAGGTTAGGTCCATTTTACGAAGAGGGCTTGAGGAGATTTGCAGCGGTTTTGATTCCTACAGAAAAATCACACGACTATTTAGGATAAGTTTTGGTTTTACTACTTTTTTCTAAAATCAAAGACAGCTTCTACTAAAGAAATTAATAAAGTAATATACAAAACCCCAAGACTTTATTTTCTCACAAGTTGTGGCTTGTTTTTTTAGTTTTTCTAGTTCTTCAAAGTTGCAAAGCTCCCATGCAGTTTTTGCTTTTTCTCTTAATAATTTGTTATCTGTTATGATTGAGATATTAACTAAATTATTTGCGAATTCTTGTTCTTTAATCTCAAAGTCATCTATGGTTGAATTTAGAAGAGTAACTACATTGAGTATACCAGTATCAAGAATTGATTTATCAAAACATCTTAAGTTATTAGCCTGCGTCTTTAGTTCTAAATACTCGTCATAAACTACAATATTATTTTTTAGATAGTTAATCCCCCTTATTTCATAATTGTCTTTTAGGTAAGTTTTTTTGTCGGTTGAATCTGCTAGTTTTTCTAGTTCATTAAATTCAATACATTTTCTTGGTACATCTTTTACTAAGTCCACATTGCTTTGACTTAATGCAGCTTTTAGAGCGGTTTTAATTTCAATTGAGGAGAGTCCCATTTCACTGCAGTTTTCTGACGCCGTATATATTTGATTTAGTGTAATTTGTCCAACGCCATAATCATTTATTCCATAAGTATCAAATGCACTCGATAAATCACCACAGCAAGCCGCTAGAGTGTTTGTCACGTCTAAACACGTAGTTCCAAGAAGTACATTTTTAATACAAGGGAAAAAATCACAGGTTTTTGAGACATTGTCTAAGAGTAAGTAGCCTTGGTCGTATGGGAGTCTTGTTCTGTCACAAGTCTCGCAATTATAGATTGGAATTTCTAGACTCGGAAATTGGGGTTCACGTGGGGCATCTTCACATAAACACGCGATAAGATTGTCACTCATGATTTTTTTGTCATCAGTAAAATTGTAGGTATCATCAAGAATTGAATACGCGAGATATTCAGGTAAGCCTTCTGATAACCAGTCACAGGTCCACCTTTCTTCGTACTTTTTATCAACTAAAGCGTGAACTACCTCATGAAGAAGGGTCTGAGTTGCTTCCCCTTCACCTCGAGCACTTAAATCAATATTATATTCAATTACTTTCTCATCGAGTCTAAAGTGAGCAAGAGTATTTTGTCCAAAGTTTTTAGGAGGCATTGAAGAGATCGCTGTTTTGGTTAAGGGTATACCAAAAAGATTTGAGACTTCAGTATAACCATCCCAGAAATTAGTTGAGACTCTCACTAAAGTATTTTCGTATTCAGAAAAGTTTAGGGTGTAATCTGAATAATTGTACACAATGAATCTTGAAGTTCTGGGAAGTTGGTAAATTAAAGTTTTTACTTCACCCTTTTCATTTGAGATATTGTAAAGGTAGGTCCATCCATCCGGGGTTGAGACGGAAGAATTATCCACAAAAGAAATTAAGGGATTAAAGTAGTAGGCTTTGTCCCCATAAATTACAGGATTGTTACCTGAGGATTTTAGTGTAATAATTGTATTATACCATTCTCCGTATTCAATAGATTCTCTTGTAGTGTAGACTAAGTAGTCATTTGATACCTCATATTTCATGTCTACTATATCGTCTCGTCTCACGCTCTGGACCTCAAAATATGGCGATACAAAGAGTGTTTGGTCAAATTCTGGGATATAGTATCCAGACTCATTAACCGTTATACGGTGCTCTAAAATGACCTTAGACGAGCCGTAGTCGAGGTTTGAGTAGAGATTTAGCTCGCTTTGTGCAATGGCAGATGATAAGATTAAACAGGCTAAGATGAGCCTTTTCATAGTTAAAATACTGTTTAAGTGCTTAAAACTATAGGGTTTGTGTCACTTTGGTTTTAGATAACATTAAATCTTTAATTTTTAATCACATCCAAATTCATGAAAGAGGTAAAAGACTCACTTAGAGAAAACGATAAAATTAGTGCATTTTTATCGTCAGGTAGTTATAATCTTGAAAACATGAAACGCTTTGTTGAAGATAAAAAAATAGCAATTGGGTTTTATGAGGTCAAACCAGGAGAAAGTGAAGATGACTTAGTCATTGACATTAAGGAAGAACTTATTCCTAGTGAGATGAAAGAGCGATATTCTTCATTTTTTGAATCTGCTAATAAAACGTATTGTAATCAAATAGCTTACGCGAGTCCAGCAATGAAAAAGGAACTTGGCTCAGTAGCTGCTAGATTTTGGGACGATACCTATTATTTTGGATTCTTAAGAGATGATAAAAAAACCAACAGCATTAGAGTGGTTGGAATTGTTACATCTGAGGAGAATTATGGTTCATTCAATAAGTGAATTTTAAAAAAATAACGATTGCTAGCATTATGCTAGTTTTTACTTACTTTTCTTGTCACTTCACGTTTAGACACGTGTCACTTTTGTTTATTACAATTTCTTAAAAACTAAAAAATTCACAATTGTATTTGGGATGACATTCTTTAATATGTATGAAGGGGCTTTTGGGGACTTTCAAACCATTCTTCAAGATGAATGGGGAATAACACATAAAACAGCAGATAAACCCGTTATTGGAACTTATGGTGTTTTTCCTTGTACTGGGTTGGTAATTTATTCTGATGAGGTTGTTGTACTAGGTCACCTTGCATCTAAAGAAACCATGACAGAAACTATGCCAAGTGTTTTTGAAAAACTAGCTGAAAGCTTTGATAATCAAAACTATCAAGCGTATTTATTTGGATCAATGACATATAAGTCAAGTGTTGATCATATGAGTTCTTTGATTAATAATAATGGGAAGAATCTAACTTTTGAAATTTCAAGTGAAGGGATACGTAAATATGCAAATCTTGCCGTTGACTCAAAAGATTTGAGTTTTTATGTTTGGGCTCCAAAAGACAACCCACATCTTAGAGATTTACCACCAAAGAAATTTGTATTATCAGATAAGTCTTGGGAAAAACCAGGTACTTTAGTTTATGATGCACTTAGTTA
>JAAOXU010000032.1 GCA_018220935.1 Candidatus Altarchaeota archaeon
CTAAAAGACCCAATGGATGCTGCACTTAGGCTTTGGGCAGGAAAAAAGAATCCAGGTAGTTTTGAGCCATTTGATTCAGAAAAAAGATATGCAATGGCGTCATTAAAGGGAAGACTCTACATTAAAGGTGCACCAGAAATTGTTGCAAAACATTGTAAAAAAATTCCAAAAGAATTTGAAAAAGACGTAAAAGAGATGGCAAGTCGCGGTCTAAAAGTTATTGCGGTCGCTAGTGGTATTAAAGAAAACGAGTTAGAATTTCACGGTTTAATTGGGTTATATGATCCACCAAGAAAATGGGTACAAAAAGTAATTAAGACTGCTAAGGATATGGGTCTTCAAATTATGATGATAACAGGTGACCATCCAGAGACAGCTAGATCAATTGCAAAACAAGTTGGAATTACAGGTAAAGTCATTGATCTTGAAACTACAGGTTTTCTAGAAAATCATATTGAAGACGCAGGAGTATTTGCAAGAGTAACCCCTGAAGATAAATTAAAAATTGTAGAGGCATTACAAAGTAGCGGACTAAAAGTTGGAATGACTGGAGACGGCGTTAATGACGCACCTGCACTAAAACGAGCTAATATTGGTATTGCACTGGGGAGTGGAACTGATATCGCAAAGGAGGCTGCTGATATGGTGCTCCTTGATGATAATCTAGATACAATAATTACTGCAATTCACGAAGGACGTAGTGTATTTTTGAATGTAAGAAAAGCAACGCAATATCTTTTGAGTATGAATGCAGCAGAAATTGTTGCTATATCCCTTGGAATGTTTTGGGGTGTTGTAATTTTCAAACCAGCTCAAATTTTGTGGATGAATCTTGTAACGGACAGTCTACCTGCCCTTGCTTTTGCATATGACGAGAATCCCACTAAAGGTAAAAACAAAAGTATACTCGATAAAAAAATTTGGAAAAAAATTGCAGCAGCTGGAACTGTACTTGGATTAGGTACAATTTGGTCATTTTTAAGATGGGGAAAAACTGCAGCACTAAATTTACTAATATTTGCAGAAATCGGCTACCAACCAATAGTCAGGCGAAAATACAAGGCAACTGGACTAAAAATCGCCGCATTTTTTATTGCTTTAACTATTGGTGTACAACTCCTCGCAACAGAGTTTTTAGGGGCTTATTTAGGACTTGCAATGCCTGGAATTGAGATTTTATTAATTTTAGGAACATTAGGGGTACTTAGTTTCATATAAGTTTAAAAAGAGAAAATCCAAAGCATTAAGTGGGGCCCATAGCTCAGCCTGGTTAGAGCGCTGGTCTGATAAGCCAGAGGTCCAGGGTTCGAATCCCTGTGGGCCCATTGGATACTGTATATGAAGGACGTTTCAAGTCAAAAGGAAATATCCATAGCTATGAAGAATTAATAAAAAATGACTTTGTCAAAGAATATACACCCGGCGTACTATTTTGGACACCAAAGGGTGCACAACTCCTTTATGGAGTCTTTAAGATGTTTGAGACGGAAGTTTTAATCCCCAGTGGTTACAAACGAGCAATTTTTCCAAAAACTATAAGTCGAGAAACTTGGCATAAAAGCAGGCATCTTGACAATATGTCTAGTGAATTATTTTTTTTAGGGGTAGTAAATAAAGAAAAGCACCAAGAACTTTTTAGTTTGACAAAAAAAGAAGGTAAAACACCAAAAGAAGAGGTTTACAATAAATTTATTGAATTAACTAATTCAGGCTATTGTCATTCAGTTTGTACACCCATTTATGATTTATTTTCAAACAAAAAAATAACAAAACCAATTATGTGGTATGACTTTAGTGGGGTATCTTTAAGAAATGAAAGCGCTCCAAAAAAATTATTACGACTACGTGAGTTTCACATGGTTGATGCGGCAATGATTGGTAAGCCAAAAGATGTAGTAGATGTTAGAAAAAAACTACTAAAATTATATACAGAAGTTTTTGATAAATTAGAACTTGAATACAAGTTTACAATGAAAAAAACAAGGGAGACTCCTGAAAAGTTTGAAGATTACAAAGCAGTACCAAACTTAATTGATTTTGAAGCATATGTACCGTATGACGAGAATTGGCTGGAAGTCGGAGGTAGTTTTTTACACGGGAGACTTTTTGCAGATAGGTTTAACATAAATGATGTTCATACGAGTTGTAGTGCCCAGGGGATTGATAGGTGGGTTGAAGCTATTGTTTCTCAAAATGGGTTTGATTTTCCAGAAATCCTAGCAAAATACATAGAGTAAAGCATATTTGATCATAAAAACCAGTTTATTGTGAATGAGTTACTTGCTATTTTGCCTTATAAATTCATTTTAGCAGCATATAGTTATTTACCGGCTTTAATTGTACTATCACTCGGACACGGTGAGATTGCTGTTGGGTTTATCACATCAGTTAGTCTAATTGCAACACTATTTGGCCCAGTAGTCTGGAGTAGGTTCTCACTTGTAACTAACAGAAAATATCTAATTGCACTAGCGTATTTAGGGATGGTTGTTGGTTTACTTCTAATAACACAAATAGAATGGATTTACGCATCCGTTTTTATTTTGAGTCTTTTTCCCCAAGCAGCTTACTTTGTTGGTATTGCTGAGATTAGAGCAAGAGAAGGTCATCTTGGTGAAGCTTTGGGGGACTTAGAAGAAGCCATTGGAATTGTATGGGCTGTAGGACTTCTTGCAGGATTCATTGGGAGTCAACTTTTGTCCCTTGATCAATTTGCAATATTATTAGCCTCGATGGGTATACTTTCAATTCCAATAGTAACTAGAACTATACAAGAAACTAGTGTTGTAAAGACAATCCAAGATGGCGTTGAAGAACTCCGTCAGTTAGAGCTCTGGTTAGTTGGAGTCTTTGGAAAAATTAAAATAAAATACCCAAGTTTTCATATGAATAAAGATGCACTGTCGCTTTACATTTTTGGTATCATATTTTCATTTTCATCTGGCTTTGTGTTTCCACAACTACCAACATTACTCGACCAAAGTTTTGGTGCAGCAAAACTCATCTACCTCTGTGTTTTCATTGAGGCTCTGACTAGTGCCGCAACCTTTAGGTTAGGTGGCTTACTCCGAGATAAAAGCTATATTTTTGGATATTTTACTAGAATAATAAGTTACAGTCTCCTGCTCACAGCAGTATATATGAACAGTATGCTGGGATTACTCCTTTTCTACTTTGTGAATGGCATTTCTTGGGGCTTTATTATGATGTTCTTTGAGTATTCAGGCCTTAAGTTAGGTGAAAAGGTATTTGGCACATTTTTGTCACTTAGAATTTTAGCATTTGTAATTGCAAGCGGAATGAGTGGTTTTATGATACGAGACCTTGGATTCTTCCAGTCATTTTCAATTGCATTTGGAATCTTTTTGACTACATTTTTATTTTATATCAAATTTGAAAGAGAAAAAACAAAGGTATCCCAAGAACACACAGTTCCTGGAATATCAACCAAACCTCACACCTAAAAGACCTGCAAAGAATTTTAGTATTGGGTAGGGGAGCCTTGCAACCATACCAGACACAAAACTACTCTTAAAATTCTTACAAGGAATTGAAAGTTTTAAGTTATCTGTTAGGGTTTGAGTAACTCCACTAGTTACATACTCCAAATCTCCACTGACTTTGTAAGTTCCACAAACTATATCAGGTAATTCAATAGTCTGAGTATGAACTTGTCCAGTAAGAATTGAAACATTCAAGTCTCCAGACAAAGGTATTCCCATATCAACTGCAATTCTTTCAAGATTTCTTGGCGTAATTGAAACTGAGTAGCTTAGCGCTGTAAAGTCTGTAGTTGACGCAGCAGTAATTTTAAGTGTATTCCCATCAAGTGTGAAATGTTCACCTTCAGCTACAACACCATCAACATCAACATATCCTAGTTCAGTATCAATTATATTTTCTGCAAACACAAGTGTGAGTACAAAAACAATTGCTAACCATTTCATATTCATGTAAAATCTAGTTTGTATGGGTATAAATTGATTAGCAAAGGTTAAATCCTCAAATTTTAGATTTATAGTATGGTAAAATCAAAAACTACTAAGAGTAAAAAGGCGAAGTCAGATAGTTTTGAGATTAATGTTACTGGAAAAAATCTTGAACACTTAGGAAAAGATATTGAATACGCATGCAAAAAAAAGAGTGGTGGATCTTCATGTGGTGGAATATATGGTGTTGGATTTATTGGCGCACTAATTTATTTTATTGCAACTTCAACCAGTTTTTGGGATGGGATTATTGGAATCCTAAAAGCACTAATTTGGCCAGCTTTTGCGGTTTATGGGTTATTTGGATTTTTAGGTCTTTGAAGTGGACTGGGCGGGAATCGAACCCGCGACCACCGACTTGCGAAGCCGGTATCATTCCTCTAGACTACCAGCCCAATAACTATTGGTTAAATCAACGCCCCGTGATAACTTAAAAACTTGTCTAGTCTTAAAAACTCACTCAAAGAATACCAAAAGATACATCAAAAACATACCTAAAACAAGGGAGAAAAGCTGAACTGCAGATTTTTTTGTGTTCATTTCTTTGTGCATTTCAGGAATAAGGTCTGAGCCTGCAATGTAGATGAATCCACCAGCTGCAAAGGGAATTAGTAGTGCCGTTAGTTTTGGAACAAATGAAGAAGCAATAAGTGCTATAATTGTGCCAAGAACGGCAAAAAGTGCTCCCACAAAATTGAGAAGAAGTGCTTTTTTTCGAGAGAGTCCACTATGAAGTAAGACTCCAAAATCTCCAATTTCTTGGGGGATCTCGTGAAAAATTATTGCAATAGTTGTGGCAACACCAGTAGGAATACTAGCAAGATAACTCACCCCAAGAATTAAACCATCAATAAAATTGTGAAAACCGTCACCAACTAGATTCATCATAGCCAAAGGAATAATAGCACCCTTCCTATGCGGGACGTGGTGATGATGCCAATGCAAAAATTTCTCAAGTATAAAAAAAGTAACAATCCCTAAAAGAATTGAAAATGAAGTTTGAAAACCAAAGCCGGTAGTCTCAACTGCTTCAGGGAGAAGATGAAAAAATGCACCCCCTAAAAGTGCACCTGCAGACAAACTAACTAAGTACATTAAAATTTTTTCTAGCTGTGCGTCCTTAATTGATAGAGTAAAAGCCCCAACAAATGAAATAAGACTAACTAAAAATACACTAGATAGCGCCCACAATATAACTGACATATTTTTTCTCATCCTAATAATTTATAAGTCTGACTAAATCCCGCTTTGCGGGAAAGTTTTTACTTGAGAAAGATAGTCTCGGTTAATTGCCACAAAATAATATTGCTTTTTCTTATCTGCATCAACTAAAGTACGGATTAGGGGCGATACGTCCACAATATTTTCGCCAGTCTCAAGCTCAACACTAATTGGTTTGTACCACTTACCTCGTTTACCAATTACAACATTATCACTACCCACTTTATCTTTTAATTGGGTGTAGACTTGTTTTGCTTTTTCCTCTTCATTATACACACCTATGCGCTTGTAGATTTGTCGTTTCTCAACCCTTGACCATATTGTTTTAGCAGATTCACTATTTCTAAAAGCAGTAACTAAACTAGTATCATCCATCTCAACTATTTCCTTATGTGAGACTTCATGAAGTAAGTGCTCAACTGCCTTACTAACCATAGATTCGATTACTAAATTAGTTTTGTGAAGATATACAGTCGAACCCATAATGTATCTTGCAATAAAAAATTGCTCAACTGATTCAACCGATTTTGGATGTACTATTGTTTTTTCTTTTTCAGCGCGCATTAGTCTTACCATCCTCTGCCAGTGCAAATAACCAGAAGTAACTCCAGTATAATAGCTGTCTCTAATCAGGTAGTCCATCCTGTCAACTCCTAAATCCCCATGAACTAAGGTACCTTTTCTCATAGCACGCTTTAGATCAGTTAATGAAAAATTAGTTCCACTAAGTATGTCCCGAAGGTATTTGTTTGAAATAGTATCGTGATCAAAATCAATCCCAGCATTTTTTAGGGCGGATTCTACTACGTGTGATAGTGGTGGGTGACCAACATCATGAATTAAAGCATAAAGTGAAATTAAAGGATCTTCAAAGGCTTTTGAAATATGATAAGATCCTAAACAATGCAAAAATCTTGAATGGGTTGCACCAGGATAAACTAAGTGAGCCATACCAAGTTGTTTGATACCTCGAAGTCTTTGAAAACGAGGATGATCAGCAATAGGTAAAAACTCATCCTCTAGTTTTATTTCCCCGTGAACCGGATCTCTTGCGTATTTTGGCATATTTACATCCCTAAAGAGTTTTGATCAAACTTTTTTGAAAAGTTTGCAATAGCGGGAAGAGGATTTGAACCTCTGACCTCTGGGTTATGAGCCCAGCGGGCACTCCAGACTGCCCTACCCCGCTCCGTTTTGGGTTGAACCTTTTCTAAAATCTCACCTTCGTGGGAAAAAGCTCGTCTATATACTGGGGAAGTTATGTCTTAAAAAAACTATTGGAATATACATATAACATTGTAGATTTTTATTAATACTCACCAGTGTCAAGTATGCATGCAAGAGAGAGATTGGATATTTTCGAAGATTAATCAACAAAATAACTGGAGAAAATCTTGTATTAACTTGATTGCCAGTGAAAATGTGAATAGTAAATGGGTTGAAAACGCATATGCGAGTGATTTTTCGCACCGTTACGCTGAAGGCGTACCATATGAACGATATTATCAAGGAACGCGTTATATTGATGAGATTGAAGATAAAGCAAATAAGTTCTTTGCTAAGCGTTTTGGTGGTAAGTATGCAGACACCAGACCTATTAGTGGTGCAGTTGCAAATATGGCCGCCATGAGGGCATTTGCAGCCCCAGGGGACGTTATTGCGAGTTTAAGCGTCCCAGCAGGAGCTCATTCAAGTCATCAGAGAGGAGGCGTTGCAGGGGGTATTTTAGGTTTAAATCCCATAAAACTAGGATTTGACAGTAAAGATTTTAGAATTGATCCTGATCTATCTAGTAAAATAATCAGACACACCAGGCCAAAATTAGCCATAATTGGTGCTTCACTAATTCCATTTCCATTAGAACTTGATGGAATTGTTGATGCTTGTAGGGATGTGAACTGTAAATTAATATACGACAGTGCACATGTTTTTGGTTTAATATTTGCAGGAAAGTTTCAAGATCCGTTTAAAGAAGGCGCAGAAATCATTACAAGTTCTACACACAAAACATTTCCAGGACCACAGGGCGGAATTATTATTGGAAATTTGGAAGACGAATGGAGAGAAATTCAACGCTCAGTGTTCCCCAGAATTTTGAGTAATCATCATCTTCACAGAATTCCCGCCCTATTGGTCGCAGGATATGAGATGGCTGAATTTGGTGAAGAATACTCGACTCAAATTTTAAAGAATGCAGTTGCTTTAGCTGAAAAATTAAATGAACTTGGCTTTGATGTTGCGGGGGAGGCTCGTGGTTTTACAAAGAGTCACCAAGTTGTAGTTGATGTTAATGAACACGGTGGAGGGTGGAATGTTGCTAAGGCACTTGACAAAGCCAATATTGTATTAAACAAAAATTTACTTCCATGGGATAAAATATCCAAAGCAACTTTAGTTAATCCAAGTGGGATTAGACTAGGTGTTCAAGAGATGACAAGATTTGGTATGAAAGAAGATGAAATGGAAGAGATTGCCAACTTTATTTCAAGGATTGTAATTAAAGGAGATTCACCAGATGTAGTTGGTCAAGACGTTAAAACTTTTAGACAGGGTTTTCAGAAAATTCACTATACGTGGGATGATTAGATGAAGGCATATTTAGAAATTGTAAAGGACATAATGGAAAGAGGGGTCTTAAAAGCTAATAGAACGGGCGTTGGGACTTATGCAATTTCAGGTGCCTTATTTGAACATAATATGTCAGAAGGTTTTCCACTACTAACCACTAAAAGAATTCCTTATCGACTAATTTCAAGTGAACTTGAATTTTTCATTAAAGGTATTACTGATAAGAAATGGCTTCAAGATGAGAAGAATCATATTTGGGATGAGTGGTGTAATCCACAAAAAGTCAAGTATGGACACGATAAAGAAACTAAAGCAAAGATGAAAGAAGAAAGAGATTTGGGTGCAATTTATGGTTGGCAATGGAGACATTTTGGAGCTGACTATAATTCTTTTGATACAGATTATACAAACAAAGGCGTAGACCAATTAACTAACCTAGTGAATCAATTAAAGAAAAACCCTAATGACAGACGAATGATTGTTAGTGCGTGGAATCCCAAAGACTTAGATAAGATGGCACTCCCACCTTGCCACTACCAATTTCAAGTAACAGTAATTAATAATAAATTAGATTTAATGTGGAGTCAGCGATCAGTTGATGTTATGCTTGGACTCCCATTTAATATTGCAGGTTATGCAACTCTACTTCACTTACTTGCTAAGGAAACAGGATTAAAAGAAGGAAAATTAACCGGGTTCTTGGGCGATACTCACATATACGAAAATCATATTGAGGGTGCAAAACTCCAGTTAAGAAGAGCACCATATGCCTTGCCAAAACTTGAAACTAATAACTTCACTTCAATATTTGACTGGAATTATCAAGACACAAGCGTTGATGACTACCAACACCACGACCCAATAAAATTTGAAATAGCTGTTTAATATGGAAATAATAATTATTGCCGCGGTTTCAAAAGATGGGTACATCGGAAAAGACGGTAGTCTCCCTTGGGACATTCCTGAAGACTTAAGTCGTTTTAGAGACTTAACATATGGTCACCCAGTCATTATGGGAAGAAAAACATATTTCTCAATTCCAGAAAAACATAGACCTCTAAAAAACAGGGCAAATTATGTACTCAGTAAAACCATGGAGATCGAAGGGGTCACAACGGCCAAGTCAATGGAAGAAGCATTAGATATGATAAAAAGAAAAGAACCAGGGATAAAGGACATTAACTATAATCAAGTTTTCATCATAGGCGGAGAAAGTGTGTATAAAAAAGGTATGGAAATCGCAGACACTTTAGAGATAACACATATTAAAAAATTAGTTTATGGTGATGCACGCTTTCCAGAAATATCCGCGGACTTTAAAATCGAAAAAAGTGAAGACTATGACGGTTTTAGT
The DNA here is from genome assembly GCA_018220935.1 of Candidatus Altarchaeota archaeon. Classification (GTDB taxonomy): domain Archaea; phylum SpSt-1190; class SpSt-1190; order SpSt-1190; family SpSt-1190; genus JAAOXX01. The sequence goes on from JAAOXU010000032.1 coordinate 9,133, forward strand.
TTCACTACATATAAGAGGGTTTAGAGTATGCCAAAGTACATTGTAGTTACAGGTGGGGTCATGAGTGGACTAGGGAAAGGAATATTGTCAGCTAGTATTGGCAACTTGCTTCAAGCTTGTGGGTACAGCGTAACTATCTCAAAAATTGATCCTTATGTAAATATTGATGCTGGCACCATGAGCCCGTTTGAGCACGGAGAAGTTTTTGTACTTGATGATGGTGGAGAAGTTGATCTTGATTTTGGTCACTATGAAAGATTTGTTGGTGTACCTTTGACAAAAGATCATAACCTTACTACCGGTAAAATATTTAGTTCAGTCATAAAAAAAGAAAGACGCGGAGACTATCTTGGAAAAACAGTACAAATTGTACCACACGTAACTAATGAGATTAAAGATACACTTCAAAGCTTGGGAAATGGTTATGATTTTATCATAGTTGAAGTTGGAGGAACAGTTGGTGATATTGAAGGCATGGCCTTTATGGAAGCACTCCGTCAATTAAGAGGAGAGAAGAAAATGGTAGAAATTCACTTAACACACCTACCCCTCGCAGGAATTGATCAGAAAACTAAACCAACTCAGCACAGCGTAATTCAACTCAGAAAAATGGGCATATCCCCAGACATCATAGTCGGAAGGTGTGAAGAACTTTTAAGAGTTGAGACCCAACGAAAACTCTCACTGTTTTGTAACGTTAGCGAAGATTCAGTAATAAGTGATCCAACTCTAAATTCTGTATACGAATTACCCAGTCACTTAGCAAAAGAAGGTCTTCACCAAAGAATTCAAGAAAAATTCAATATGAGTGTTAGAGAGCCAGATATGACTTCTTGGACTAAATTTTTAGATTCACAAGAAGTGACTAAAGAAATTACAGTCGGTATTGTTGGAAAATATTCTCAAGGGGATACTTATCTTAGTATAATGGAAGCACTAACTCATGCAGGTGCAAAGCTTGAAACTAAAGTTAAAGTAAAGTGGATTGATGCTGAAAATATCAAAGACGATCTGCAAGATGTAAATGCTCTTATCACTCCTGGTGGTTTTGGAAAACGCGGGGCAGAAGGTAAGATAAAAGCCATAAAATATGCCAGAAAAAACAAAGTTCCTTGGCTTGGACTCTGTCTTGGTTTTCAACTAGCAGTAGTTGAAATGGCACAAAATGAACTGGGGTTAAACGCTAATAGTACTGAGTTTGATGCTAATACTGAACATCCAGTAATAATACCACATTGGGAAGCAGGTCAAGATATTATGGGTGGAACTATGAGACTAGGTGCAATTGATACTGATTTAGAAAAAAATTGTCAGACTGCAAAACTCTATAGTAAAACCACAATCAGTGAACGCCATAGACATAGATACGGACTTAATCCAAAATATAAAAAAAGGCTAGAAGAGGTGGGTATGCACTTTGTTGGTACTGCACAAGTAGACAATACATTAGAAATATTTGAAATCTCAAATCAGTTTTTTATTGGGGTTCAATTTCATCCTGAATTAAAGAGTAGGCCACTACTCCCGCATCCTTTGTTTTTGGGGTTAGTAAAAGCAGCACTCACACAATATGACAAGGCGAAGCAGGTATTTTAAAGACTGATTGTCTAGATTTTAGTGGGAGAAGTAATAGGTTTTTTCTCGACTAAGGGCGGTGTGGGAAAGACTACCATGACTGCTAATGTTGGAGCCACATTAAAGCATGAATTTGATTTTGAAGTACTTTTAGTTGATACACACATTTTAGGTGCAGACCTTTCAAGTCACTTTGGACTTCTAAATCCCCCAGTTCACATAAAAGACATGTTAAGCGGAAAACTCCCACCCGAAAAAACCATCTACAAAGACCCAAGAACCGGTATAAACATAATTCCTGGACCCTTTCACCCAGACACTCAAACTTCAACTTTTAAGAACTTCAAGAAGTACTTACACCCAATAAAAGACGATTATGATTTTATTGTGGTTGATACCCCACCTTGGTTAGGTAGGGAAACTTCAGGTATAATAAAAGGAATTGAGACTGCCATAGTAGTAGGAACACCCACAATTTCAGGTATGCTTGAAGCTAAAAGAACCTTTGATCTTCTAACAAGAAAAAAGGCTAGCATAGGGGGCAGTATAATTAATTTTTATCGGGGCTTTGATTATGAACTTCATCCAGAAGAAATTGAGGGTTTTCTAAAAGGTGTACCAGTTTTAGGAATAATTCCAGAAGATGAAAAGATTAGGAGGTCTTTAGGATACGGAGTCCCAGCAGTAATTTCCAGTCCAAAAAGTCCGGGGGTAGAAGCAATTGTTGAAGTTTCTTCAGTTTTAGCTGATGTTGACTATGAACCACCAAAAAGGGGCTTTTTGTCCAAATTTTTTGATATGTTTAGCAGGTAAATACCCAAAAAATCACTAATCATTTTTAACTGTCCATTTACTTTTTTATTGTGCCAACTAATCTGACTATAGAGTATAGCAAGAAGAATCAAGAATACCAAAACGCTACCACTCCAGCTCAAAAAATTAGAATTTTAAGAGAGTTAATTGCAGTAACACCAAAACACAAAGGCACTGAAAAACTTCTATCCCAATTAAAAAAGAATTTATCTAAACTTGAAGGTAAGCAAGAGTCAGAAAGACGTGCAAAAAAGTCAAGAGGAAAGCGTGGGATAAAAAAGACAGCACCCCTAGTTGTGATTATTGGACCTGAAAATTCAGGAAAAACTACAGTTTTTAAGGCCCTTACAGGGGAAGGTAAACCTAAGCGTTGGCCATTCTCAACTCAAATTGCTAAAACTGCAATGGGTTCATACAAAGGAGCAAGAATTCAATTCATTGATTGCCCTAGCTTTGACTTTAGTTATGCCAATAATGCAGAAGTTGTACTTTTAACTAAAAGAGATGAAAAATTAGAAAAGAAGTTTAAATCCAAAAAAATCATATTTTTTGAAGAAGACCAAGAAGAATTATTAAGAAAACTATGGGACAGTTTTGGTCTTATTCGGGTTTATACTGATGGTGGCAAAGAGCCCATGACTCTAAAAAAAGGCGCCACAGTAAGAGCAGCAGCACTCGATATCCACAAAACCATTTATGACACCTTTGAATGGGCCAAGGTAAAACGAGGAAAAAAGACGTTTAGAGTGGGTCTAGACTACAAATTACACGAAGATGACATAGTCTGGATTAAGAGTAGACTTTAGTTTTTAAATCAAAAAATATATAAACGAAAAATTATCAAACGAGCCCATGCCAGAAAATAACTCAACAAGTGTTTTGATAAATTTAGATACGGGAATTCCATACAGATTCAATAATAGAATTATGAGTGGGGATGATCCCACCCCAAAAGAAATGACAGGGGCAGGTCTTGGTTTCCCTTTGTATGATTTTTTTAAATCTAATTTACGTCACCAAGAAATAGATGAAATCAAAGTTGTTTCAGGTAGATCTACAGGAACCGGTATATCTTACAGAGAAGAATTTTCATTATCAACAGTTGATACGCAAAATCCAGTACGAATAAATTTAGGGAATGGTAGATCAGAATTTATTAAGCCAGACTCTGACAGCGTAGGTATTTACCAGGTTATTGGAAAAAACATACCCAATAAACCTCAGGGAGATTTAATGGCATTCGAAGAGAATAACTTATCAGAATTTTCATTAACGTATGCAGACATAATAAGCGAATATTTACCAGGAATCTCAAAAATAGGCATTCAAGTAAAAACAGACAAAAAACAATTATACGCTGAATTTAACGTCTAGATCGTCTTTAAACGCTAAAATTGCTTGAAAATATCAAGTGTTACTACCCATTAGTAATACTTATAAACATGAATTACAGCAGTAAGGATATGCCTGAATACCAAATTAAGACCATGAAAAAAGCGAACGAAATGCTCGACAGAGTTTATGGTTTATTCGAAGGTATGCCTACTGAAGTCGACATACATACTAAAGATTCAAAGGCAGATAATGTACCCGAGATTTCAATTCAAAGGGGCCCAATGGGCGATGAAAATGAATATATCAGTCATGAGTACAGAGGGTTTAGCGGTATACCCGTTATTGATGCAAGTAAGATTAGTACAACTGAAGGGTATACTAAGACTCAAATTTTAGATGATCTAAAAAACTTAATCAACTCATACTCAGATACAGAACAAGAAGTAATAGGCATTACAACTAAGTACAATTAAACAACTTTTTTTGATTAAGTTTATGGACTCAAAATATAGCTAGGGATCTCATCCATAGTTTCCCATTCTTCAATTTTACCGTCGCCATTAATGACAACACGATAATATTTCTGATCAGAATCTTTTAGATAAATAGCCCAGTGTTTGAATTCTTTTTTGCTTGCAACTAATTTAGTATTTTTGTTAGTCACTTTTTTTATGTGATTTTTTGCAATTTTTTCAGCCTCATCAACACTAAGTCCAAACCTAGTTCGCTCAATATAGGTTCGCCTCTCTTTTTCAACACCCAAAAGTTGCTCTTTTTTCCAAGTCATGTATAACTGATCTAAAATTATGCCAACTGCCCCTGCAACGAGTAAGGCAGTCCCAAGTTTAATGTAAAGATTAGACTCAGCTTGCAAAAATGATAAGAATGCAATTTGACTGGATAAATATGCAGCTAAAAGTAGTAACACACCAGATATCACGAGTAATAATGACATACCAAAAAGGCCTTTTTCTCTAAACCATCGGCCACCTTTTCTAACACGGATACTGAGCCACATTAGTAAGAAGAATCCCAAAATTATCGTAAGCACTGTTTCTACGGCTACCACAGATAAAGAATGTACCAGAGGATTTAAACCTTCCTCATCTTTGGAAGATACGCTTTTAGTCTAGGTTTTCCCGCGTAGCGGGATTCGTGGTCAAGCGGCGAAACGCTTGATCAGATGATAACAGATTCATCACGGTTGGGAACTCAGAATTAAGTTCATCATCACTAGTAATCATTAAAACACGCTTTTTATAAAACTCAATCGTTTGTTCTTTTTGCTGAGCTAGGTTTTCGGCTGACTCAAGGGTCAGAACGTGGCAGAGTAGCTCAGCTGGTTAGAGCGCTAGACTCATAATCTAGAGGCCGTGGGTTCGAACCCCACCTCCGCCACTTATTTTCTTACAACAGAGTTGCTGTGCTTTGCGCAGCTTCAAGGGTAAAGGGACTGTAGTCCCTTGCCTCCGCCACTTTTATATTCTTTTAATCCTAACTTTAGTATGAACCATTCAATTAAGGTCGGAGTTAGTTTTGGCCTAAATTCAGGAGTCATTACAACTCTTGGTCTAATTGTTGGACTTTATGCCGGAACCCAGTCAACACTCGCAGTTATTGGTGGTATCATAACAATCGCAATTGCAGACGCCTTTTCAGACGCCCTTGGAATACACGTATCAGAAGAAACTGAAGGGATTCACACTAAATCAGAAATCTGGCAGTCAACTATTGCAACCTTTGTTACTAAATTTATTATTGCAATTAGTTTTTTGGTCCCGGTTCTAATACTACCTTTAACAGAAGCTGTAATTGCAAGTATAGTCTGGGGTATCAGTCTTGTCGCGGGTTTTAGTTACTTAGTTGCAAGAAATCAAAACGAAAACGCATGGAAAATGATACTCGAACATTTGACTATTGCAATTTTTGTAATAATCGTAACTTACTTTGTTGGGATTTTTGTTGACTCAACGTTTAGTTAGCAAAAACGGGGGTTAGGTTTTTATAATATGATTGTGAGAAAAGTTAAGTAGGTGAGAGAAATCTATTCGAGTAATCAGAAAAAATACGGAGCGGCATTAGTTCAGGGTGTAGAATATAGCCCACAAGAATTTAGTTCAAATGATTTTAAGAGATCTTCGCAAGTATATGACAGTAAATTAGAGATAAACAAACGATTAGTCTTACAAGACATGGATCCAAAAAATGATAATATTTTTAACGAAAATGAAAGAGAATTTGAAATGCCACTCGAATCAATGGGGCAAACAATTACACCAACACCCCTAAATTCAGACCTTAAAGCCCTCGAAAATAAGTGGTATAGACGGTTTGTGAAGGCTTTAGAATAATTCGACAGTTGTCGCTTAACCTATATATAATTGTTGAAACACTTTATATTTTATGAATGACGCAATTGACATGGGTGCAAAGGCACTAACAGTGATTGGAGGCCTTAATTGGGGCCTTGTAGGTATTGCAAACACTAATCTAATTGAAATGTTGTTTGGAGGATTTGCCCCTCTTGATCAATTAACATATGCATTAATTGGTCTATCAGCATTGTATGTTGGATACAAAGAATTTTTTAAGGGCAAGAACTAATCTTGCCTTTCTTTTAATTTTCTAAATTTGATTACTTTTAGTTTTGTTGTTGGCGTGATTTTCATTTTATAATAACTAGAATAAACATCATACATTTCTTTTTTACTTTTAAAATTTTCATGACCTTTCCAGTCCACGTCTTTTAGTTCACCAAATGTAGTTTCTTTAACACTCGTAATTTCAATTTGAGCAAACTCATCACCACCATGAACTCTCGCACTAACTATATCATCCTTAGTCAAATCTTTCTCGTCATTAACTCGCCACGTAGTGGTTTTTTTATCCCTTAAAATTAAGTCAGCAAGTTCAAGTTGAAATTTTAGTACCTTCACAAAATCCCATACAATACGTATTATAAAAAACCAAGCTAAAGTTATAGGTGCGGAACATTTGGGTTTTAGGGTTAGCTATGGTATTCGTAATTTTAGCACCGGGTGCATTTTTTATCATGGGTAATCAGCAACCATTCCCAGTTGAGAATACCGAGTCAATTCAAGTTTTAGATACACTAAGCATAATTGAAGCATCATTTCCAAAAAAAGCAGGTGAACTAAGAAAAATAATTAATGAGGCAAGTCAAATTGAAAAAGAGCTTCGTGAGCAAAACTCATTTGTTAGATTTTTCGTTGGAGCCCCAATTGAAAAAATAAGAAGGCTTAGTCAAATGTTTAATGAAACTGAAGAGAAATTAGCAGACGTTTTTAGCTTAGCATATAGTGTAGAAAACACAAACGAGATACACGCAGCCACTAAAGAGGTCAGAAGTGAGATGTTTGAGATTTGGAATTTAGCTCAAGAATTTGGAAAGAGTAAAGGGCTTTTTGGTTTTTTGAGGTAATCTAATTTAGTTTAGGCCATCAAAGTATTTATCGAGAGTTTCCACGTTGACGTCGTTTTTTGAGGTTTCATACATAGTTTCAATAACTTGAGGTTGAGTTTGTTCAGAAGGAAGTTGATACCCCATAAAATCCCCACCCAAAAGCAGGTGTTTAATTAAAACTTCAATTCGACCCTTAGTCAGGACACATATTTCATTTTGTGCAAAACCCCCAAGAGTTTCATCTTGTAAAATTAGTTGCGCATCACCATCGACAAAATAATCTCCAATGACCCGTCCACCTTTAGTTTGATGGTATGGTTCAATAATTGAATGCGTTTTGTTATGACTAAGACTCTCATCCCTAATAGTTTGTCTATAATCAAAAATAGGTAGTATATCTAGTTCTGAAACATGCCTGTAGACTGATTCGCCTTGGTCACTTTTTAATAATTTATCAACTTTTAGTGTTGGAATGGTTTTATCACCCTCACCTCGGGAACTTTCATATGCAAAGTATACAGAGTCACCAAAAAGCAAAGGAGAATCATCATCACCAGAATCTATCAGTTTCTTTGACTCGGGATTTTGAAACAAAAATACAGAAGGTTTGTGTACAATATCTTCATGCCCTTTTCTACGTTTAGTGACTAAGTCACCATAAGCGATGTAATATCTCTTGTCACCATTTTTGTATTGAGTTAGTTGTTGAGGGAATCCCCTGTCATCAATACCCACATTAAAACTGAACTCAAAAGTTGATTTTGGAAACGAAAAATAATAATTAGCGTCAGTTTGTTTAGAAACTCCAGGAATCGCCTTAGAAGCCCATTTGCCAAAATCTGAATTTTTACCTGAACCAGCTAGCATAAGATGAGTATACTTGAAAAGCGCGTCTTCTAAAGCTTCAAAATGTCTCATAGTTGGTTCAATATCCACAAATAAATTTGTTACTTTGTAATTATATAATTTTACTTGACGATTTTTATGGCAAAAGGCTGCAAAAAATACGACATTTGACAAGTGTTACCACGGCAAAGGTTATAAATTCAAATCTCCTGATTGTGAAGTGGCAGAATTAATCCAAATTCCAACGGAAGAAATAAGGGCAGAAGAATTAACAAAAACTTCAAATGGGGAGTTAGATGTAGATACTTATTCAGGAGATCTTATGATTGAATTTAACAAAATATTAAGTAGCGTTAGTACACGTATGGACAAACGCAGTGAAAATCTCCGTGACCTTTTTGAAGATGGTTTCTCCAAAACATACAAAGAATTAGGAAGCCTTGGATACGCCGACATGATTAAAGAAATTGAAAGTCAAAATGCCAGTTTTCCAGCAAGTGGTGTTCTAAAAACTATAACTCAAGACGTTGTAGAAAGTTTAAGTTATCAAAACGACTTAACAACTTCAGAAAAAGATTTTATTGGAACTGCCTTAATAGGGATGTATAATGAAATTACACAACACGCTTATGAAAGAACTGAAGAGATCATGAACGCAAATAATATTCCACTTGAAGATGAATTAGAAAAAGCAAAGATTTATTCAGACGAAAGACAAACTACCATAAGATTACTAGTTAACGTAAACAAAGAAAAAGCAAGACGCATTTCACAAAGAGACAAACTACTTAGTGAAATTGAATCATACGACTTAGACAATGAAGTTATGGAGTATTTTATGAGTAAAACACCGGGAGCAAGACTACAAGAAACTAATAAATTAGCACCGGTGGTGAGTATTTTACACTTTAGAGACGCTAATGATGGAAACCTAAGTGAAATTTTATCTGATGCAGAGGATCTATACGGGATAGCCGTAGGTTACTTTGATAGTAAGGACGTAAGACACACAGGAAATCGCTTAGAACAAATTCAAGGGAGTGATATGACTGAAATGATATTTGCAAGTGGTGTAACTTCTTTGACTTCCGAACTTTTGAAAAGCTTAGATGAAGAAAATTCAACAAGCTACATTACAAGCTTCAATAATGATAACTATCGGTTTGTAGCTGAAGTTAATCCAAGTGACACCCAAATGAATAATGTTACAATTGCCAGAGGAAAAAATGCAAAGCAGTATATGGCCGAATTATTTGGAAGACAAAATGAACGAGAAGGAGAAGAACGCCAAGATCTAATGTTTATTGAAGAAACAGGCCTCAATGCTTACAAGGTTGAAGGTGGACTTGATGGTGAAAAATTTGATAAATATTGTGAAGGTGGAAATCTCACCAGAGTAGTTTCAGTAATTCCAACAATAGATAATGCAATGGCAATGGAAGTAAGTATGGCACATCCAGAAAATCCAGAAAACGGAAAATTTGAATCAATACGATTTGGAAACTACGAAATAAGACGTGAAACTAGAAACATTGAAGGTAATGATACCAGGGGTATGGTACTAAGCCAATATAAGTTGTTATAGATTACACCCATTCCCGTTTCTTATACAGTTTTAGCCCAAGAGCTAATGCATTTTTTATTTCTTTTTCTAATTTAGGATTTAGTGTTTTTATGTGAAAACAAGATTTACCTCTAAGTAAACTAAGTAGTTCAGCCCCAACTGCATTCCTTAGGTTTTTTTGAGTGTACATTGGCATAAAGTAAAACCCAACATAATCACTTCTAACTATAAGACCCGCAAAATAAACTTCTTTTTTCTTATGTCCTGAAATCTCAAGATCTTTTATTGACCACAACTCATACCTAAGTTTGAAATCAATTTTAGGGGTAAAGGGGCCCTCGTATTTTTTTAGTATGATTTTTAATTTCTTAAAAATTTGATCTAAATCATCCATTAAAGCTAGTAACACACGCTCTTATTAACACTTTTTGAACTAAAGTTTTATTTAATAAAATATATAAATTAGATTTTCCACGTACACAATGTGCGAAATTTAAGTTTCAAGGAAAAATATATGGCGAGACAAATTCAAGATTCAGAGCAAGCTATTGAAGAAGCCCACAAAGTATTTCATACGTACTATTTACATGACGATAGTGCACAAGCAATTAGTCGAATAAATTTTCAAAGAGCTAAATTCAAAAAAACATTAGAAAAAGTAGATAATAATTTAGATATTTTTTCAGAAGTCGTTGATTCATTTGAATATGTTGCTAAGTTTGACGATGAACTTGCCGGATCAATGTTAGGTGTACAATATGTATTAGCTTCACACTTTGGAAATACGTGGAATCGTGATAATTGGGCTGATACACTTTCTAAATTTAATGAAGTAGTAGAGTACAATACTCATGCAGGACGTGCCGTTGCAACAGGATTAATTTCAGAAATGTTATATGGTGAAAATATTAATAGGGTATTTGAAACCTATGATAAAATTAAAGAACTAAATATAAACAAAAGCGATGCCGCAGATCTTATGCGTGAACTGTATCACTTTGGGATTTCAGATCAGGAAGGGTATTTAGAAACTTTAACTTCAAATGTTGCAAGGATAGTAAGAGAAGATCACGGAGATACAGAACGTGCCTTTGACTATGTGGGAGACCCACAAAATGCTACAAAAAAGGGAAACAAAAAACAGTTCAATCCAGAAGAATCCCTAGCAAAACGTCATATGCGCCCAAAAGGGGGATTTTTAGAAAGTCAATATAATAAAGATGATATAACAAACGGTGAAAGATATTGTTTACTTACTAAAAAACCACTTAAAGCTGATGAAAAAGGGCCCTACACGGATGAAGTCACAAAAATGTTAGAAGAACACAATCAATCAATTGATAAGTATAATAATTCACTTGAAAACTAAGATGAAACTGAAGGGATTTAATACCCTCAAGCTTTTCAAAAAAGCTTGACCAAAACAGTCGCGCTTTAGCGCGACAGTAAGGGTAAAGGGACTCACGTACTCGGGACGAGTAATAGTCCCTTATGGGACCGATGGGATTTGACACCCTTAAACTTTTAAAAAAAGTTTAATCAAAACTGTGCCGCTAAAGGCGGCACTACGGATC
>JAAOXU010000033.1 GCA_018220935.1 Candidatus Altarchaeota archaeon
GTCTTAATAGAAGGAAAAAAGACGGCTTAGAAGAAATTCAGGGTAAGCGAAAACGCATTAGTGATATTTCAAAGGAAATGATTGAATATAAAAAATTAAAGGATGAATTAACTGGAAAAATTACTAAAGCTAAACAAGATTTTGAACGAAGGCGAAAAGAATACGATGAACTAAAATCCAAAAAAGACACACTTGTTTTAAAAAGTAAAGAATTTGATTTAGAAAAACAATCCAATGAGCGAATGATTAGTGAACTAACTAAAAGACTTGATGTAGAAAAAACTAGAAAACTAAAATTTGAGGCTGAAAGAAAAAAAATAATTGATGAGAAAAAAGTTTTAGAAAAAGAACACGTAGCATTACAAAAGACGATAAAAGAACTTACCTCAAAATTTAGTTCATTAAGAAAAAGGGAAAAAGAAATACTTTATTCATCAAGCCTACCTGCAGGCGTCAGAGAGCTTAGAAAACAGGGTTTCAAAATACTCGGAGAAGTTGTTAGTGACCCTTCAAAGATAATGCCTTTTGCATTTAGTATAGTTGCTGACACTAAAGATATTAAAAAAATAAAAATGGACAAAGGATGGGTTTATGCAGTACCCAAAGACTTTAGTATTGAGAAATTAGAGGAGCTCTCAAAATTAGGAGAATCAATTGGTAAAATTACTGCATACGAATTTAAAGGTGAATCCGAAAGGGGTATTGAACTTGAAGACATCAAGACTAAAATTTTAAAATTTGAAAACGAAATTGATAATGCTAAAAACCAACGATTAATAATTGACGCTAAATTAACCCAAAAGTTTGACTCAACTCACATAAAACAAGTAACTGACTTAATAAACAGTATAGAAAAAGAAATTATTTTACGAAAAAACAAGATGAGTGAGATTAATAGTGTTCTTGAAAACGTAGGTAATAAAATCTTAAAAATTGGTGATATTAAGGAACCTAAAATTGGGGACGAGAGTAGACTAGAAAAAATAAGTTCAAAAATATTTTCACTTGAGTCTGAATTAATGAGAGCTAATTCAGAGATTAAAGTAGGGGAAGATACACTTAAAAATTTAGTTGAACCAGATATTTTAAATTATGAGAAACTTCAAAAAGAAATTACTGAAGAAGTTGTACATAGTAAAAAATTTGTAACTGACTTAGGACAAAAGAAAGAAAATATTGAAAAACAAGTTGGAATATTTACAGCCCAAATTAAAAAAATTGAAAGTTTACTTAAGGAAGATTTAACCAAAAAATCTGAGCTTGAAGATATTCTAAAAAAAGCACAAAATGAAATATATGATTTAAGGTCTCAAAACGCAGTATTAGACGAGAAAATAAGGGGAATTGGGTCTAGATCGGGATATCTTGAAAAAACTAAACCGCAGGGAATCAAACCAATTGAAAACCCTAAAGCAGTACTGGAGAAAGTCATAAAAGACCTTCAAAGTCTTGGTACTTTAAACTTTAAAGCAACTGAAGAATTTGACGAAATAAATCAATTAGTTGAAGACATAAGTGGTAGATTAAACAAATTAAGGGAAGAAAAAGACGCAATACTAAAAATGGTTGATGAGATTGAAAGTCAAAAAACGTCTGTTTTTACAGAAACATTTAATAAAATTAATAAAAGCTTCTCAAAAGTATTCTCACAAGTAATTGAAGGAGAATCACATCTTGAAATTGATGGGGAAGAAATTTTTGAATCTGGCGTTATAATTAAAACTCGTGTCTTGGGACGTGAATTACCAACAGAATCGCTTTCAGGCGGACAAAAGACACTAGCAGCAATTGCAATAATTTTTGCAATCCAAGAAGTTAAACCATCCCCACTCTATGTTTTTGATGAGATAGATGCAGCACTTGATAAAACTAATAGTGAGAAACTTGCCAAAATGTTTAAGAAAATGAGTAAAACGACACAAATTATTTCCATAACCCACAATGATACCATTGTTAGAGAGTCAGATCAAATTGTTGGTGTGTATATGAGCAGGGGTTCAAGTAAATTAGTCAGCCTCCCAAAAGAAAAAGTAATGGAAGAGGCTGATAGTTGGATTAGTAGTAAATCTCAAAATGTAAAAGATTAGAAACGCCTCAGGTATCACCTCCTTTTCTACATATACCCCGTAAACGGGGCTTCGGGTCAAGCCACTATCTTCATCGGCAGTAACCCCTAAAGCGTCAATCAATTATAACCATTAGCTTAAAAGTCGTCACCAAATTGTTCTTCAAATTCAGATTCGATGTTTTCATCCATTCCGTCTTGAAACTCGTCAGACGGACTAGACTTTTTCTTCTTAACTTCGTCGCTTTCAGCTTCCTTCATACCTTCAAGGAAACCTTCCGCTTCCCACGAATCCTCTTCGTCGTATTGGTCTTCTAAGCCACCGTCGCCTATCACAAAAGACGGCGCCGCGAATCCATTTTAAAGTTTTCGTTTAACTCGTGAATTATACAAAAAAATATTTCGATCTTTGACGAAAGATTTAGGGTTTATGACGCTCATTTTGCGGCATAATTAACCACGCCAAAAAGTACAAAACAAAGCCCGGCGGCCATACAAAACTTCCAAAAATCCATGCGAGTCTAATTATAGTTGGATCGGCCTTAAGATATTCAGCAATACCACCACATACACCACCAACTACTCTTTGTTTTTTTGATCGATATAGTTTTTTTCTTGCCACAAAAGACTCGGATTTTATTCATATATAAACACTAGCACCAAAAATAACGTAAGTAACAGGAAATCCCATAAACTAACTACGTTAATAAATTATTAATGGTTTTTTAGTGTTTTTTGAGTAAATCTTCATATACGTATTTTTCAAGATGTGCAAAATGTATCACAAATTCCATTAAGTAAATTAAAATTAGAAAGGACCAAATAATTGAGAAGAGTGCCAACGCTTTAAAGAAAAAATTTTGAGAACTAACGAATCCAAAAAAAGACGTAGAAAGTAAGATTAGATTATGTATTGCGATATTTACGAAAAATCTAGCTTTGTATCGTTCTGATAAGACTATATCTTTTTCAGTTTTACCCCGTGAAGACTTTAATCCCCAAGTAAAAACGAATACGGTAAGAGTTGTGAATATAAAAAAGAGCGTTAAAGTGTCTTGAGGTGTCATACTAAACGGAAAGGTGTACCCACCCAAATCTTCTAGAATAAAAATTGCAATAGCAATCAAACCCAATAAAGGAAGTGCCAAGATGATGGTCTTTCTTAGGCGCTCTCCTGCAAACGTTATAGTGTCTTCACGTCGAGCTGAACCCAACATAAAAAGTACTAAAAAGAAACCAATGGCTAAGAAAGCCAAAGCTGAAAGAACAGTAAAAAACATCGGATTTAAGCTAAAGATCCACATAAAGTAAAACGAAACCATTTTTTATATGCTTTTTCAATTAGTTATATGATAAAGACAGTATTATTTGATTTTGGGGGCGTTCTCTTCACATCTGGAACTGAAAAAGCCATTGAATTAATCTCAAAAGAGACTAAAGTTAACTTTGAGAGGGCAAACGAATTGTTTGGTCAAAAAAATCAAAAAGAAGGTTGGAAACTTAGGCGCGGATTAATTACGTCTGAGAAATTTTGGGATGCCGTTAGAAAAGAAAACCCAGACACTAAAAAAATTAAGAAACTTTGGTTTGAGTCTTATACCCTAAACGAATCAGCACTTGAATTGGTTAAAAAGTTAAGAAAGTATCACAGAGTAATTGCATTTTCAGGGAATCTCAGGGAGCGGGTTGAGTATTTGGACAAAAAATATAATATGATGAAAGAATTTGACAATCATTTTTTCTCATATGAAGTTGGCTACAATAAAATTGATATTGAGTTTTATAAAAAAGCTATTGAAAATCTAAAAATTATCCCCGAAGAAACTTTATTTATTGAGGATCAATCAGATCACCTTGATATCGCATCAAAATTAGGAATACGAGGTATTTTGTTTAGTAACGTCAAGGCACTAGAAGAACGACTTCACGAACTAAAAATTTCCTTTGATGCTAATAAGTAAATACCAAGCAGTATTGGAATAAAGGCACCGTGAATGGATAAGAAATTACCAGAGACAATACTCCCACCAAGCACAAAGCTTTGAGAAATCATAAAGAGCCAAAAACCCATTTGTTTTAGACGCAATAGTTGTACGTTAGTCAAAATACCAACTAAGCCAATAAGAAGCAAGTATAAGCTAGCTAAGAGGACCTGAAAACTGACCATTCTGGGTGTGACTAAAAGAAAAATAAATGGTACAAAGCTAGACAGATTGTTTAAGAGACTAGTAGCACCACTAATTGAAACAAAGCCTTGAACCATAAGATAAAGTCCAAAGAAAACAAATCCACTTGAGATCAATAGACCTAGACTACCTAAAAAAGTTATAGCAGTAGGTCTTGGTTTTTTTTCTTCTATTACTTTTGTAGGCCTGACTTCTAAAGCAGCCTCATCAACATCATTAAGTGCCCAACCTTGTTGAATTAGTTGATTTCTAATATTATCAATTGATTGACCTTTGGCCATTCCACCCCTAAAATGCTTTAGGAGTTCAGGGTTTGACATAAAGATAACAGGGTTAATTAAGATATATAGGTTTAGATTAGAGCTACAAGAAAACCAGTAAACCAAGTCACGACCCAAATTAGGCCCCCTACAATGGGTCTACCAGTTAGAGCAACAGACCAAATGACTTCAATGATACTAGCAACATACACAAGAAGAGTCAACGAACTCAAACTAAAAAAACACGTAGATTTAGTCACATTATCTTTTACATCATCACAAACAAAGTCTAAAAAACTTAAAACAATTGAATCTGAATCAGCACCCACACCAGACTTATATGAAAAACCACTGAGTAGACCCGCAAAAAGTCCAGTTAAAATTAATGCACCAAAAATTGCACTTTTCATTTTTTTATCCCCTTTATGAATGGCCCCATAAACATACAGTCTTCTGGCGCAATCTGATTAGTCAATTCAACTTCATCTTCTGAGTCTATGAATTTTAGTGGATAATTTCTAATGATTGTAAAGGGTATTCTCTCATCAGTTTCCCCCATAACAAGCTCAGCAGCAGTAGTTAATTGGTCTGCAACAGCCCGGGTCGTCACAGTCATGGGCCGTCCAAAGAGGTCATTTTTACCCCGCTCATCAATAATTGAAAGAAAACCATAAGTTGCAACAGCTGAGCCAACAGTCCCACTTCTTAAAGGAGTCATTCTTGAATCTGCGATAATTACACCAACTCGTGTACCCGATGCTTGAATTGATTCAAAAATTAATTTAGCAGATTCTTTTGGATTTTTTGGAAATGCAATGACTTTATTTGCCCCCGCATTAGACATATCAACCCCAGCATTTGGCAAGAGTCCATACTTATTTAGAGTTGTTATAGCACCAGGTACAATCCCAGTATAAGAATCAGATTCATCTAAAATTATTTGAACAAATTCAGGGGGTAAATTAGACTTTTTACTCAACTTATTTGCCTCATCACTAACTTTTATTTTTGAGAATTGAATTGACTTCCCCTCTGTAACTGAAACAACTTTACTAGTTACAACTAAAATATCCCCATCTTCAAAATCAACATCTACTTTTTTCATAGATTCAAATAATACATCAAGAAGAACATCGGTACTTTCAATTACTTTATGTGACCTTATTGGAATTATTTGAATATTCACAAAATAAAGAGTATACTCAGATTAAAATGCGTTATCATTTTTGTTCTAAAACTAGATGGTATGTTCCATTATTGACCTGAACAGAAAAACCATTCACAGGAATTTCAGTGTTTTTTCTTTTTTTCTTAACACCCTCACCAAACCAAGAACCCGCTAAATCAACCCTATTTTTCTTCGCAAACACAGATATAACTCCGGTTGGAAAGTTGCAGTCGTTAGTTTTAATTTCACCAACTTGTCCAGTTTTATTAAGAACATAAATGTTAGCTTCCTTGGTTGTAATAGTATAAGAATTACCTTGTTGTATGGACGTAATTTCCTTCATTTTGTCATCGGAAGGCGTACCGTAGCTTATAGTGTATATGGCGTCTTTATTTTTTCCCATAAGCCCATTTAGGACAATTGAGTTTATAATTCTTTGTACGAATAGTTGGGATGTTTTTACACCAAAATTACGACAAACTCAACACTTATAAACGATGAAAATCGTTTCTAATTTTAATGGCAATAAAAAAATTACGCATAAGGCAAACCGACCTTGATAAGTTTAAAGAAGGTTATGACATTTTGTATCCAGATCACAAACAAAATATAAAACTTATAAATTCAAGCACAAAAGCAGATAAAATAAAAGAAGTGTATCACAACGCAAAAAAAGGAGTTAAGACTGCGGTTTCAATGGCGTATCTTCATATGTTAAGTAATGTCGATAAAGTAGGTGAGATTGGCTCATATTTTGAAAAAACATATGGCCCAACAATTGCACCAATTGCATTTTTTGTGGCACTTGGAATTCCAACTTCCAAAGGAACGTTAGCCGTGAATAAATTACTAAACCCTGAAGACAACCAAAGATACACCAACCCCTCAAAATAAAATTTCACCCACTTAGTCTAAGTGATTAGTACAATTAATAAGATGAATTTTATGATTTCCGTCTTCTTTTATGTCAAATTCCGAGACGGATGTGTTTTTTATGCCCCTCCACTTGGACATATCAGAAACCGGTTGATTGTGAATTACAGTCAAAGTTACCATTTTCATGGCCCCATGAAAAACTACTAGAACTGTTTTGTCTTTGTGTTTTAGGTAAATATCGTCAATAAAGTCTTTTATTCGATCACGCATTGATTCTGGGGTTTCAACATCTTTTGGTAGATTTTTCCAACCACCTTCCCCGGGCCAAGGTTTACCTTCCATACTACCAAAATAGCGTTCCCTTAGGCGTTTGTCCAAATTCAAAGTCAAGTGAGAATGATGTTTTAAAATTTCCCGTGCAGTATTTTTTGCTCGAGTCAAGTCACTAGAATACACGACATCAAACTTAGTATCCTTAAATCGGAGTCCCAACTTTTTTGCCTGAAGAAGTCCGTTTTCAGTTAAAGCCGTATCACTTTGACCCTGGTAAATCTTGTTTAAGTTTCCAATCGTCTCACCGTGTCGTACAAGTATTAACTTCATAGAAAATCAATGTAAGAGACGTAATAAGTTTTGGGTTTTGTTTGCCAATAGAAAAATTAAAAGTCCCCATAGTGTGCAAGACGTTCTGCTAGAGTTTTTGCACCATCTTGCTGGACTAAAGCCTTACCCTTACCATTCATATGGTGAAGATCAGCTTGAGTGATATTTTGTATTAGGTCAGATAGTCCTTCATAACCGTGATGTGATTTTACGGCACCCATATCATCTAGAAGATCGAACCACTTGCCAATAAAAGCATCTCGTTTCACATTTACTGCAACAAGAGGCGTTTTAAGATAAAAACAAGTTGTTTATGTATTATATCCAGATGGACCCACCACAAAATCAGCAGCAGTAATTCGTTTAGCATATGCAATTGGATCCATATAATTTAATTCAACAGTCATATTTTCATTTTCATCACGCAATTTTTTTACCCACTCTTTATCGGCATATGGGCCTGCAATCAGGTGAAGTTTAAGATCAGTTTCTTTTAATTTACTTAATTCAGTTTCAAGTTGAGTGC
Source organism: Candidatus Altarchaeota archaeon (assembly GCA_018220935.1). Lineage (GTDB taxonomy): Archaea > SpSt-1190 > SpSt-1190 > SpSt-1190 > SpSt-1190 > JAAOXX01. Next base: position 7,685 of record JAAOXU010000033.1, read on the forward strand.
TGTATCCAGGTGTCAAAAGTCCACCACCAAAAGCAAGAAGGACTACTTGATCACTCCAATCGTATCCAAATTTTTCTCGCATACGAATACCAGTCTCAGGATCTGCATTGATTTCATCAAGTCCAGACTTAAATGGTATAATTCTTCCAACATGCTCAACGTGTTTACCGTCAGTTTTCATTTGGTTGATATATGTTTCCCATTCAGGATCTAGATCTAATAAACTTTCAGAATCTTCATTTGAAGGAATTGCAACAAAGTCATACCCACCCCATGAATTTTCTTGAATAGTTGACCTTCCAACATATTTATCACGATTAACTGGACGTAACACTAAAGTCTTGAAAACTGAATCATTGGGTTTTTGTGTTATTCCACGAGGGAGTGTGTCCATAATTACATAATTCGGATTTATTTGATCTACTAAAGTCTTTACAACAGCAGAATTAACATTGTATTGTTGCTCTTGAGTAAACCACACAGGATCATGCGGGGATACAGTCCTATAAACTGGAATACCATTAAAAAATTCAATAAATTTAGCCTCAGTAATTACAGTGGGGTTAAAAGTTGTACCTTGACTTTCACAGTAAGTTTTAATGGCTTCAATAATTTCTCTTTGACGTGCATTATGGCCAAGACCATGACCATTTGGAATAATATGTATACCTTTAACTTCATCCATTTTAGCTCCCTTGTTTTCTAAAAATATAGGTTTATAAAAGTTATTAACTAAAGGGTAACAAAATAATTACTCTCAATTCAAATTGAGACATTATCTTTGTATTGAGACTGGTGATTTTCATTGTAACCCACCCCAACTGGTTTGTCAATAGTCTCAAGTTTCATCCCACAAAGCTTGTCTCCAACATACCGATGAAAAGTATTATCGTGAATTGTTTTTAATTCTAAAACTAGCTGACCTTCAAACCCAGCATCAACTCTCCCCGAGCTAGGATGCGCACTTAAACCCATTCTAGCATCACTACTCTTAGTGTCTAATCGCCCGACCAAATCATTTGGCATCTTCAGATACTGATTTGCCCAAACCAAAACAAAACTTGTTGAAGGTGTGTTTGCAAAAGGCTGACTCAAATAAGCATCAATAGCGTTAGTTTCAAACTCAAGTTGATTCAAGTAATTTAGAGCATTTGAAGGCTCACCTTTAAAATTTCTAATAAATTTCCCAATAGATTTTACTGTTAATTTCTGGGCCTGATAAAGCTTGCTTATTTGCTGGTAGTATGTATGCGAATCAGGTTCTATAACAAAACCCACTTTATTCTCATCTATAACAACCTTGACACTAAAGGTATATTCGTCGTCGTATGCAGTATATACTCCTAGACACTCAGGGTCCTCAACTAATTGATAATCATCTAAATTATTAAGATTGAGAAGCCGCAGACTTTTTTTTAGTAACTTTGAATCGTTTTGTGTATTAATTCCCTTTAGAATCAATAAGTCTTGTGCATAATCATATGCCTCAACTTCAGAAGAAAATGTTCCATCACTGATTAATTCTTTTACTTTTAATTCAAGAAACTTGAGGCGATCAAATTCACCAATCAGAGATCCAGTAGTTAAGTCAAAAGAATTGGAATCAATTTGGTTTTCAGATATTGTAAATTCTTCATCGTTTTCAATAGTATATATTTTCAAAGGATCTGCAGACCTATTGAGGTATTCAATTATGCCTTGCTTTGAAAGTGTTGCCACAAAAAACAAGAATAACCAAGCTTAAGTATTTACTCCAAGGTTAAGACAAATCTTCACAGAGTACAAGACATTCAATTGTACCTACAATAATTCAAACTTATTTTGAAACTTTACCCCATTGTGACCAAAGTTGTCTACAGGTTTCTTTTTGACTCTTACCACCATCAGCAAATGCATCTTTTGGCTTAGCAATAATCATTAAACTCTTTTTTGTAGTAATTTGAGTCATCAACTCTTTGAAAATAGTACTACCCCCATTAACTGGGGCCTCAGTCTGTTCAGACACAAAATCAGCAACATGAACGACTTTAATGTCCTCAAATGCCTTCTCAATCTGATCTTCTGGAGACACATTCATTCTGCGCTTAAACTGCCAATTATAGATTAATGCAGATAAATTAAGTGCCAATTTATCGTGAAGTAAAATAGTTTCAGTTAAAGAGCCAGCACCAACACTGTCTTCTTCTAAATGAACATTTTTCAGATAAACTGCAGCCTCAGCCTTAGCAATAGTTGACTTAACTGGAACAGATAAATCCTTAAAATCTTTTGAATCAACTGCAGCATCAAGAACAGTGTAATCAAACTTTAATTTTTTTGCCAAGTGATTCCACTTCAAAAACCCTGCGCCAGGGTAATTTGGTTGTGGTGGACTCAGTCCCCTAAACTTGAATTCAAAATTATCATTTAGAAACTTTACAGCCTCCATTACGTCCTTTTCGGTATCGCCTTCCTGAACTTGCACTTCATAACCCTTTACATGAATTCCTTCCTTTTCTAGCTCCAAAACATTATTTAGACACTGTACTTTATCCCTCGGAAAGAGTTCTATCCCTAAAAGCATTATCTTCATACTCATCTCGTTTTATAAATATACCTCCTAAAAACGATCTAAGATAGTTTAAAGCTAAATTAACTCGTCCCACTCAATAAACCAACCATCATCAGTTTGGTCACTAGACTCCGTGTTAAGGTATTTACTCTTAAGAGGTTTTTTGATTTTAAGAGAAGTGTGATAATCTTTAACTAAAAGATTTTTATTAAGGTCTGTTTTGACTTCAAAAAACTTATTTGAATCTACTTTTTTTAAAATATTAATTAATTGTTTTGCCACATAAAGACTGTTTTTACAGTCAAAAGAACAAGGATTATGTGAAATAATACGATTGCCCATTGAAAAAATATTAAGATAACTTGAAAAATTTTTAGTATTTTGTATTGAAGTTTTTAGTTTGTTGAGAATATCTTTCTCAAAATTTCCAGTAGACAAAGCTTTCCAAAAATCTATGCAACAGTCAGGATATCCAAGCAATTTACCAGTTTTTACCATGTCGTTTAGGTAGTATTGAGATAACTCACTTAGGAGTTTTTTAGACTTAGATACAAAGGCTATAGTGGATTCATCGTGCTTATTTGGGTGTGATATTTCAAAAAACAAACCCACAGCTTCACATTGTCGTTTAAAATCAGTTATCCAAACGTTAGTTTTACCATCGAGCAAAAAAACTGAGGCAGGCTTAAAGTCATAGTAAAGCCCAAATAAATCAGGGAAAAAACTTCTCGTAACTAGTTCATTCACATAAAACAAAAAAAGCGTAAATTAAAAGGATTCTGACAAGTATTACGTAGATTATTTTAAGATCTAAGTAAAGCAAATTTAGTGAGTAAGCTAGATTTGATTAAAACGGATTATGGTCCTTGTAATATTAATTGTGTATTTTGTAGATTACACAAAAGTCCACCACCAAGTAGATCAAGTAAACAAGAGATTCTTAGTCAAATAAGGGCGTGTAAAGACGCCGGAGTTGAGCATATACGTATAACATCAGGTGAGCCGACTCTTGACCCAAATTTTTTAGATTATATACGCTTTGCAAAAGAACTCAAAATCACTACAGTTTTGGTTGAAACTAACGGCATAAAGCTAGCTGAAGACGAATTTATAGAAAAAATTGCAAAACTTGGACAAGTAACTTTTTTGATAAATACACCATCACATAAAAAGGAAATTTATGAAAAAATAACTCAGACACCTGGTTCTTTTGAAAACCATAAAAAATCTCTAGAAAATTTAGCAAAACACAATTTCAAATTCATTGCAAATATAGCATTAATTAATCTAAACTATAAGTTTGAAGACGTTAAAGGACTAATTGAATTTCTAAAAGAAACTGGACTTGAAGTTAATCATATAACACTAAGACCCTTAAGAGTCAATCTTAAAGGTTCAGGAGAAGACATTTATTTAGCAGAATATGCGGCGTTAGGGCGTGAAATTGGAAAAATAATAAAGTATTGCAAGAATCAAAATATTTTAGTTCAAGGTATGCCTGCGTTCTCAATTCCCCTATGTGCATGTCAAGGCTTTGAAAAGTTTTTTGCAGAGGATCCAAAGGATAAATGGGAGCAAATGAACCAGTTTTTCTTCAAACTTAATATTTGTAAAAAGTGCAAAATAGAGAAATATTGTCCGGGTGTGCTAAAATTTTATAATAAAAAATTCAGACCAACACCTTATACTGAAATCCCAGAAACACTAAAGGTGTAAGAATACCCCAAGCGGGATTCTCACGACTTTTAAGAAAAGTCGACAAAAACAGCCACGCGAAGCGTGGCATAAATGATTAAACTTTTTGAAGTTTATGCCCCAAGCGGGATTTGAACCCGCGTCGCGGGAATGAGAATCCCGAATCCTTGGCCGGGCTAGACGATTGGGGCCCGTAAGGATTAAAGCACTCATTCGTTTAAAAATATTAAGATGTTAAGATTGGTACTTGATTTCTCGTATAAAATCATATAGCGCACCATTGAATTTTTTAGGGTGCTCTTTTTGCACATGGTGACCCCCTGGTATTTCATAGGTTTTTACATCATCATAGTTATCTTGGATATGCTTAATGTGCTCTTTTATCAGACCATTTTCCTCAGACCCATAAATTAAGCCAATGGGTGTATCTTTTGCATATTGTTCATATTTAACATTATTACTGGCCCTTAGTGCCTTTAGAAGCTCAGCTGTACCACTTCTACCACGAAGACCGGAGCGTCCATATATTCGGTGAGCCTTACCGACTTTGCTTTCTTTTGAAAAAATTCCAGATAGTTTTCGCATATTTGATACAGTTAATAGGGGGGGTGTTTTAGTAAAACGGTTTAGAAGTGGCTCTAGATACTTGCGTCCAGGAAAATTATCAAAATTATACATTGGTGAAAAGATCACTAAGCCAGAAACAGGATTATCATTCGCATAAGACAATCCAATGGAACCACTCCAAGAATGACCGACAATTATAGGATTTTTAACTCCCAAATAATCCGCAAGGTCTTTGATGTCATCAGAATAATCAGAAAGTTTATACTCACCGTCTTTAGATTCAGAACCACCATGACCCCTAAGATCAGGAGCAATCACACCATACCCCTTCTCTTTGAAAAAATTAACAGATTCAGGCCAAGCACCTTTACCAGACGTTAATCCGTGTAAAAAAATAATAGTAGTATCATCAAGGTTACCACTTGCATAGTAACTAATACTTGGCTCCCCTTCTCTTTCGAAAATTGGCACATTTTAGTTTCGTAGTCTGAAATTATAAGTAAATTGGTAAGACAATTGACTAAAAAACTATTTTTAAAGGCAGGGTGATTAGTTAGATATGGCCAAAGTCATGAATGTGGTTTTTGGGATTGGTATTGCTATTTTGATTTTCATTGTTGCAATTTTAGGAATCAATGTATTTTATCCAAGACCAGAAGTTTCAGACTTTGGTTGTAATGAAATTCGTTTTGATAAATTGAGTCCATGTGCTGAAAACATGACAGTTGGGGAATGTAAGGATTATAGATCAGGACAAGAACCAGGCGTAAATACTGAATACCAAGAATGTTGGGATGAATATGACGTGGCAAGAGACAATTATGATCGTGATTTCTTCTTAATTACTGCCACAATTGGCTTTATTGCAATAGTTAGTAGCATGTATATGTTTAGTATGATTAATATTGCGGCAGGCACGACTTTTAGCGGTCTTGCACTAATTGTATTTGGCTTTATGGTTGGTTGGAATAGTACAGACGATTGGATTAAATTTTTGATTAGTTTAATTATAACCGCAGTCGTAGTAGTTTTTGCTGTAATTGTCAATAAAAGATATGATACAGTCAATACAGACAAGAAAAAGAAAAGGGCAAAAAAAGCATAGTGCCAAAGCATTTCTATTTTCAACACTAGGGTTTTTGTGTCAAAGGGTAAATTAGTTGACCTTATGGAAAAGCGCGGCTACATAGTCTTAGATCAGGATCTACCCGTTGGTGAAGCCTTAAAAACTTGGAAGCGCGCAGCAAAACCGGCTAAAATTAGTCATGTCGTATACTTAGTAGATTCAGAGAGATCTTTTATTGGTTCAGTTGAACTTAGAGAACTAATACTTTCAGATAAAGAAACTAAACTAAAAAACCTGTTTCCAAAAAGAACGCGCGTACTTGAAAAACAATCCATATCTCAAGCACTTAGTGTTGCAGTTGAGGAAGAAATCTCAGAAATTCCAGTTATCGATAAACATGGGCATTTCATAGGTATTGTTCCCACTGAAAAAATGGTAGATTCATTAAATTGGCAGAATGCAAAAAATCTTTACAATTTAGCTGGTATACTCTCAACTCACGACAGTGTTGATTTGAGCCTTAAGGCCATATTTAGAAATGTTTGGAGTCGACTAACTTGGCTCAGTTTTTCAGTTCTTGTAGGTGTATTTTTAGCAGGCGGTATAATAAAAAAGTTTGAGACCGCAGTAATCACAATTCCCGCAGTTACTTTTTTTATACCAGTTCTAATGGGTTTTGGCGGTAATATTGGTACACAAACTTCAACTATCTTCGTGAGACTCCTTGGAAAAAAAGATCCAGCAATAAACAGAAAACTTTACGCACTATTTTTACAAGACTTAATGACGGGTCTAATTTTAGGACTAATACTAGGATTAACAACTGCACTCTCAGCAATGTTTCTATTTACAGACACACGCCTTGCGATTGTACTTTTTATTAGTATGATGAGTATTTCAGTACTAGCAAGTATTGTGGGCTTTGCAATTCCATATTTTAGTGATAAATTAAACCTAGACCCGGCAATAGTGTCAGCACCAGTAGTTACAACCATAAAAGACATTCTTGCACTTCTCATTTATTTTAGTGCCATAAGTTGGTTATTTTAAAAAAAAGAAAATAAGGGGATTATTAATCCCCATCGTCTTCAAAGTCGTCATCTTCAACGTCTTCATCCCAACTTTCATTATCTATCATGAACTCGTCTTCAGACATGAAGTCCATAATAAGTGGTATGTATAAATTAATGATTTAATACTCTTAAAGAACTATTCCACTTCAGGATTATTCTTGTTATGCAAAACTATTGTTTATTCCACTCGTTTTTTAGTAAACCAAAATAATGCACATCAAGCCATTCACGGTATTTGTAAGTCTCATCCCTTGCAACACCTTCTTTTTTGAACCCAGATTTTTTTAGTACATTCATTGATGCGGTATTTGGTGCAAACACATTGGACTTAACTTTGTGTAACTTCAAACCCATAAAAGCAAATTCAAGCATGAGTTTAGTAGCCTCAGTCATAATACCTTTACCCCAATAATCTTTACTAAGCCAATAACCTAGGGTCGCGTGTTGATCATTTTGATCAAAGTAACTCAAACTGATAATACCAATAACTTCGTTCTTTTCTCTTAATACTATTGAAAAATAATAATCAGTACAATCCTTTAGCTTTTTTTTTGATTCTTTGATAAACGCTTTTGCACCATCTTTAGGATAAGGATATGGAATGTTGGTTGTCCATTTAGAAACTTCCCTAAATCGCGCATGCTTGTAAATATCATCAGCATCAGAAAACTCAAGAGGTCTAATTTGTAATCTTAAAGATCGATATTCTAATTTTAGTCTAGGCATAAAAAAACCCAATTTAGGCCTTTATATCGCTTATCAATAGCTTAAGGGTTATATAATTCCAAGGATAATGACCTATAATGAGTGATTATTATCCTAGTTATTATTGGGTTCAACCAACTAATTATCCAAATGCGCCACAAACTAAAAACACCTTATTACCATGGGCAATTATTTTTCTATTAATTTTAGCTTCATTTTACACTATTTATTTGTACATACAGCCCGATTTCGTGTTAGAGGATACAGCCTGCAGTAAGCAGTATGTGGTGTTAAAACTCATAACAGCTAAAGCGGGTCGATTTTTTATGGGAGAGTTTGAGACTAACCTTGCTGGCATAGAATATACTAAAAAAATTACTAGCACTGTAACTGAAGGTGAGAAACTAGACGTTGTATTCAAGGTTGGACTGGCCCCAGGTACCTACAGTGGTGAAGCCTATTTTAGAGGTGAAATATTAGGTGACTTTTCCTGTACAGTCAGGTAAACCGAGAGTTACCTTAAAAAAGCTTATAATGGTTTGAGAGGAAATCGTAAAGGTGAATTTAAGTGTTTGAAATAGCTACGATCAAGCAGAATGTCAGGGTTCCTCCTAGACTTTGGAAAAAGAACATCAAATTAGCCGTGAAAGGGGCCCTATCTGAATTAGAAGGGAAGGTCTCAAAGATGCACGGTATATTACTTTCAATTATTAAGGTACAAGATGTTGGAGAAGGTAAAATTTTACCAGGAGATGGTGCAGTTTATTTTCCAACAAACTTTGATGCTTTGATATTCAAACCAGAGTTAAACGAAGTAATTGACAGTGAAGTAATTGATATGACAGAATTTGGTGCATTTTTAAGAGTCGGAGCACTTGATGGTCTGGTTCACGTAAGCCAAGTTAGTGATGACTTTTTTAGTTATAGTAAAGAAGGCGTACTACAAGGAAAACAAAGTAAAAAAATGATTAAGATTGGGGACCAAGTTAGGGCCCGAATTATTAGTGTAAGTTACAAGGCTGAGCCAGCTAAATTAGGTCTTACAATGAGACAACCCGGGCTAGGAAAATGGGAATGGTTGGAGGAAGATAGTAATGGTAAGCAAAAGTAAGGTCTGCAGAAAATGCCGCGTATTTGTTAGTGGCAAGAAATGTTCGACATGTGGAGAAACAGATTTTAGTACTACTTACGCAGGCATAGCTGTTATAATGGACCCAAATAAATCAGAAGTAGCGAAGAAAATGGATGTATCAATTCCAGGAAAATATGCTTTAAAGGTGAGATAATGAAAATAGAAATATTAAAAGACACAAAAAACCCACTCCTGTCAAGAAGACAGATTGAGTTTGTAGTGACACATGAAGGTAATCCAACTCCAAATAAATTGGATGTTGCAGAGCACTTAGCAGCTAAGCTAAATGCGGACATAAACTTAATGGTAATTGAAGGTTACGCTACTAGGTTTGGCAGTAATGTCAGCCCCGGTACGTGCTTAGTATATGACAGTACAGATGCCATGAATAAGGCAGAACCACTGAAGACTCTAAATCCAAAGAAGCGAGTTGGTGGAGAAAGAAAAGAAGAACCAACTAAAACCCCAGAAAAAGAAGGAACTGAGGTTAAGGAAAAGTCTGATACTAAACCCGAAGATAAATCAGAAGTAACAACCAAGAACAAAGGTGAGAAAAGTGAAACACAAAGTAAGCAAGAAGAATGAATTTTTTAAGATCAAAGACGGCAAGATAGTTCGTGAAAGAAAGAGCTGTCCTAAATGTGGATCTGGAGTCTTTTTAGCTAATCACAAAGATAGACTGCACTGTGGAAGATGCGGTTACGCTGAGTTCCTAAAGGTTTAAAACTTATAGAGCTTTAGGTGTTTGTGGAAAAAGTACGGGCACTTGTGAAGGATTTTAAGATGGGCAGAATTGCACTAGGTAAAGAATTAACTGGTGCTTGTATATCTCTTTTAAGTAATGCCATAACTAGGAAAAAAAACAAATTTTTAGTTGAAAAGGAAGCCTACTTAGTAGAACTTTCAAGTCGTCCTATTGATCCTTTGACTAAAAATTTTTTGGAAGCATTTGCAAGAACATCATCAATTGACAAAATGAAAAAGTTACTAAAAACTATGGATAAGTATTTGAAAAAATCAAGAAAGGATTTAGTTCCCGCAGGAAAACCAATTTTCAATAATAAAAGGACTATCATGGTTGTAGGATACTCTGAAGTTTTAGCAGACATAATTAACAGTAATAAGAATTTGATGGCCTATATACCTGAACTTTCCCCAACACTCACGGGAAGAAAAATGGCAAAAATAGTCAAAAACTCCATATTGATTCCAGATTCAGCCATAGGTTATTTTATGCCTTCAGTTGATATGGTAATTAGTAGGAGTTGTTGTGTTGCAACTACAGGTCTACTGGCTTCAACTAGTGCTAAATCATCAGCCATCATGGCAAAGTGGCACGAAAAACCGTTTTATATGGCAGCAGAACTCTTGCGTCTTGGAGACAGTTTTGTAGTTACTGAACACAAATGGGATGTAGGAGTAAATAATAGGGCCCCATTATATGATAAAATCGAACCAGAACTCGTAACAGGCATTATAACAGAGGAAGGTATTTTAACGCACAGTATGTATATTGACAAGGCAACTAAGAAAAAGGAGGAATTACACAAATGACAACGCTAGAAATCTTATGGTATGTGCTTTTATTCGTGCTAAGTCTCTTTGGGGGCCTTTTAGCAGGAAATTTCTTCGGAGAAAGTAAAGCAGAAAACTTGAGGTACAAGTACTTAGGTGGAAATAAATGATAAACACAACTGATCTATTAGTAATTGGGGCAGGCTATGTTATTGGCTTAGTAATAGGTACAGTTTACGGAATACGAAGCGGAAAACAGAAATTTTGGAGGATGCCGGGTAATAGTTGGAAGGTGAGAAAATGATCCAAATAGCAGTAGTAGGTGACGCTAAAGCCGCATTCTATGCTGCAAAAAAGGGATTTGCCGTATTTGGCATTGAGCCGGAACTAGAAAGTCATACCGCTAAGGCAGGCGGATTATTTATTTTGTTTGGAACTGAAAAAACTAAACTAAACATAAAATTTAGAGATAAAGTTGATGCTGCAGGTAAAATGATCGAATCTGCAGACATGGTAATTATTGGCAGGGGCGAGACTGCTAAATTTGTAAAACGAATGTGTGACCTAAAAGAAATCAAGTATGTTGAAGGCACCGGAGAAGATGTCGTCGAGAAAGCTAAAGAAAAATTAGTTAGGTTTAATTTATTCGGGACGAAGTAAAAAATTGTTAAAATTCGCAAGATAAACCACAGTCTAGATTGATAATTTTGAAGATATTTTGTTATTACTTTTAGATGAGAAAAATATATAAAGACGAATTGGCATAAGATAAAATTATGGGAAACATATTTAGAAACATCAAACAAAAAATCAAAAGCTATAAGAGTTGTCCTGAAGTTGACAACTCCTTTCAAGAGGAAGCATCAGAGGGTATAGATTACTTCATGAATAAAGGTAAAGAAAAATTTGAAAAAATTCGTGGTGATTCTCAAGAAAATATGAACTTATACAATGAGGCTTTAGGAGAGTATAATAAAGCTTTAGACGCAACAAAAGACTCAGTAATAGATCTTACAAAAAACACAGTATTATACAAAGGAAGTATGGTAGTAATACCCTTAACTCTTGGTGCCTCAACCATTCCCGCAATATACTATGGATTCAAAATGGGTAATGATGTAGTCATGAGCACTTTAGGAAGTTTAAATTCAATAAGCAGTAAACGAACTGCTAAAAAACATCTAAATGACGCATCAAGACATGGTCCACTAATTGAAGCAGAAGAAATGTTAGAAAATTACCAAGAAGTAAGTCAGATTGCATAAAAGTTGTCAAGATACTTACTTTTTCTTTTCAACTTTTTTAGTTGCTTTTTTCACGGGCTTCTTAGCCTTTTCAGTTGTTTTCTTGACAGGCTTAGTTTTAACTGCAGTTTCTTTAGATTCTTCAGCCACGTCTTTAGCTGCAACTTTAGTTGGTTTCTCAACTTCAGCTTCAACTTTAGCTTCAGTAACTTTTTCAGTCTTTCCTTCAACTGGAGTTTCAACTACATCTTCTGTTGGTTTTTCTGTTACAGTTTCAACTTCAGTAGGTTCTTTTTCAACTGATTCTGTTACACTTTCAGTTTCAACTACTTCTGCCACATCTTCGTCACCAATTTTACTTAAAATTTTATCTTCAGTAGTTGGCTCAACGACTTCTTTTTCAATAATTTCTTTAATTTCTTTAACTGGTTCCTTAATTTCTTTTGGTACCACTAAAGGTTTCTTTTCAGTTGTAACTTCAACAGCTGTTGCAACCTCGCGATCAATAATAGCATCACTAAATGTAGCTTCAGGTGGCAAAATTGATACTTTAACACCAACTACACCGGGCCTCATCATAGCTTTAGCATAGGCTCTTTGAACTTGATCTATGGCCTCTTGACCACATTTTCTTAGTTTCCCAGAAGTAAAAATCCAGGTTTTTGAACGTGCACTTGGGAGTTTTCCACTAAGTCTAATCTCAACACCCTTTGCACCTGCTTGATTAACTCGTTGCATTGTGAGATTTGCAACTCGCTTAAAGTATGCACCCTTCTCTAATGAACGTGCAATTCTCCAAGCCACAATATGTGGATCAAGAAATGCGTCTCTAATTTGCTCAACTTCTAAATGTGGGTTTTCCACATCAAATTTTGAGTCAACGTATGCTGTTAATCGCTTAATATTTGAACCACCACCACCAATAACTATTCCTGGTCGCAGTGCATGGATAATAATTCTAGTACCTAAAGGTGTTCTTTTAACGTCAGCATGAGAAAATCCTGCAACATCTAATTCTTCACGTAGGAAGTTTTCAATATCATTTGCCTTTTTTGCTTCTTCTATGAAAAATCTCTCAACTGTCATTTCTTAACCTCTTTTTTCTCTGTCTTCTTCTTTTCTACGGCTTTTTTCTTTGGAACTTTGGTCTTTTTTTCCACTGCTTTCTTTACCACTTTCCCGCCAGACGGGATTTCGCGGGACTTTCCTGCTTTGCTGGACTTTCCCACTTTTTGGGACTTTCCCTTCACTTCTTTTACTTCTTCTTTTAGTACCATTAAAACATTTGCGCGTCTGCCTCTTACTTTGGCTTTTCCTAAAGCCTTTGAACCCATAACTCGCTTATGATACCCTCTTGTTACCAATACATTATCAACTATGAGTTTAGCTTCATCAGCACCTTTGTACTTAGCATTTTCAATTGCACTGTGTAAAAGTTCAAGAAAATTTTTAGCCACTTTCACTGGATATCTTGCAGGTTTACCATACTTATGAGGTACTTCTTTGTTATGTCTTTTAAGTTCAATTGGTCGCTCCAATGTCACAACATCTTCTAAAATTTTTCGTGCCCTTAAGATGTTTTTACCCTTGATTGCTAGAGCCATCTCTCTTGAATACTTAGGGGACATATGAACATTACTTAGTCTTGCTTTTGCTTCCATTTTTAATCACTTTAGTGGTACGAACTTACTACTACGTGTTGCACCAACACCAGGTGCACTGTGAGCAATTCGTCTTCTAGTTAATACAAATTCACCTAAAAAGTGGCCGAGTTTTTCAGCATCAATTATTACTGGAATGTACTCTTTGCCGTTGTATACCGCAATAGTTAGTCCAATCATCTGTGGTAAAATTGGCATATCCTTAACTTGCGTTCTTAAAGGTTTTTTGATGTCCTTTTCTTTTACCTTATTTACTCTTTCAATTAATCGTTTTTGATACGGAGTAAAACCACGCTTTAGAGTTCGCCTCATCCTGCTTGGAACTAATTTAATGAATTCTTCCATACTCAAATTAGCCAGCTCACTTTCAGTTTTACCCTTGTAAGTATATTCTCGTGCCATATTGTTTACCTCTTTCTACCCATCCTTCTTGCCGCAATTGAACCAACCTTTCTACCAGGTGGAGCATGTCTTGATACAGTTTGTGGTTTACCAACGTGCGAATGTTTTCTCCCACCACCAAATGGATGTTCAACTGCATTCATAGCACTAGATGACACCCTTGGCCAATAAGTATGTTTAGCTTTCATAATGTGAAAGTTTTTACCTGCCTTTAGTATAGGTTTATCTTTAATTCCTGCGCCAGCAGCTACTCCAACAATTGCTTTACATCTTGGTAAAAAGCTTTTGAGTTGACCACTTGGCATTTTTAGCTTGACAAATTTATCAGTCTTAGTCATTACAGTAGCTGATGCACCTGCACCTCTAACCATTTTACCGCCATCTCCAGGTCTAAGTTCAATACAAAATACTTTTTCACCTTCAGGAACATGTTTCAGTGGGACAATATTGCCACGCTTAACACTTGCTTCATCCCCTTTTTGAATAATTTGACCAACGGATAAACCACTTGCTGCTGGAATAATTGAAACACCAGTCTCATATCTTATGAGCGCAAGTGGCGCCGATCTTTGTGAATCACGGAAGAGTTCAATAACAACGCCTTCATCGTCCATATAAGTGTAAGTAGATCGAGGAGCATACTTATGTTTAGGACTCTTAAAAGTAGGTGAGCCCTTACCCCTCCTTTGTTGATTTAGTGGTTTTCCCATATTTATCACAGCAATCCTAAATTAGTTGCGACCTCAACCGCACTATGGTCCGCTTGCAACTTAATATATGCCTTTTTTATTCCTGTTCGGAGTATCTCCGTATTAATTCTCTCAACTTTAACGTTAAATAGTTTTTCAAAAGCAACTTTTATTTGCCTTTTGTTAAATCTCCTATCTACCATAAACACGACTTTGTTTTGATCAAGTAGCCTTATTGCCTTTTCAGTCCCTATTGGATGAAGCAATATGCTTGCCGGGTCATTTTCTATTTGTCCAACCATGTTTATTCAATCTCCTTCTTATTCCAAACCCGCATGAACCGCAAGTTCCTGTCCTTAAATTATAGCTGGAACTACCACATCTTCGGCAAACACCATGAACGGTTTTGCCTTGTCTCTTACCAAAAGAGGGTGTTCCTTTACTCATTTTTATCACTCTGTTGGCATAATCAAAATAACGGTGTCTCCTCTAATTAGAGTTCTACCTAATTTTCTTTTAACTTCTCCACCTGCTAATTCCTCAGCATCGTCTAATACAACATTTAAATGGATGTCAAAAGCAATCAGTTTGCCCCTAATAGTGTTATTATTCTTTAATTCCACTAGGACAGCGCCGTCTTTAGCTTGATTCAATGCATCCAAAGGTCTCTCAATAGCCATTTGTTTCACCTAACTTATGCTTTCTAGGGCTTTTTTAAACCTTTCCCCTATTTTTGGATTTAGAAGGGCAAAGGCTTTTTAATGGATCAGTACAGGCTAAACTATGGCTATAACGCACAATAAGGACACCACAAAATTAGGTGGGGGACTTAGAAGGCTACACAGAAAGAAGAAAAAGATTGATATGGGTAGACCTTACATTCCAATTTCAGTAGGATCTGACTCTAGAAAGTCGATTCGTGTGCGTGGAGGCAATGAGAAAGTTAGATTACTCAAAGCTGAATTTGTGAATCTTGCGGATAAAGACAAGGTAAAAAAAGCTAAGATTATTCAAGTAGTTGAAAACACAGCAAACCCATTTTTTGTTAGACGAAATGTTATTACAAAAGGTGCAATGGTTGAGACTGATAAAGGCTATGCAAAGGTCACAAGTAGACCAGGACAAGATGGCATGATAAATGCAGTTTTGGTTAAAGACTATAAGCCTGTAAAGAAAAAGTAATCAAAAAGCAGATGCGATAAGTTGATACGTATCTACAAGTTCAATATGATTTTTATTTAATACATCTATAACATAGGTTCGCTCCGATTTCATATTATTCTCGCGCCCAGGTTTTATCAACGCTTCAGAAAACTTAACTTTAAAATATCTACCAGGAGTGTAGTTAACTCTTGAGCCGTCAATTAATTTTATTTTTTTAAGGGTATCTTCAAATTTAACTTCCCCCACAACAAATATTCCAGATTCGTACGTGTCTTTAGAATTAAGTGTGTCACCATCAAGACAACATATACGGTCATTGTAACCTACAAAAGAAGGAGATATGAGTAAAAGTTCAGAAGTAATTCCTTCTAGTTTATCCTCATTTATTTGGTTTTTAGCACCTTCAAGATAGTTAGGTATTTCATTTTTTTCGATTAAATGGTCAACCGTTGAAAGAGCCACGTTTAACGTATCAAGAACAGTAAAAGAATAAGAATCATCTTTAGATCCTTCTTGGACGTCCCCAAGAAAAGTTCTCAAAGCACCCAAAAATTCAGGTAATTCACCAGACGTGACCCTAAAACTTTCATGTAATACGCTAATATGATTACGAACTCCATCTATCATTCTAGAACTGTAGTACCACTTTAGTCCACCTTGGGTGTTCTCAAGTAAAATTGTTTTTAATTCATCTAAATAGACAACGAGTTGGTTTGCTTCTATGTTAAATTCAGACTCTAAAACGCTGCGATATTGTGACAGAGAGAGGGCTACATACTTCAAATCTTGAGCGTTTAAATCTTCATGACTCCTTAAAAAATCTTCGACATAATTACTATTTTCAGAATTAAGTCCACTGTGAAAGAGTACATAAGCCAGTCTTTCTTTTAGAATAGACATTTGACCAGATATAAAGGTAAATTATTAAGTTAACTGTTTAGTGGTAGCTCCACGGGAAGTATTGGCACACTGCTCTGTTTGTTTTTAATGTAACAGAAATTATGTTAAAGTGGATATAGCCCTAGCACCAAAGCGACTTGAAAAAGAAGTAATTTTTGACAGGGTTGAATCATTTGTTAGGGATGTTATTTTAGAAGACGTTGTACACGTGGTATCTCGCGGTGAGAGGTCACTAAGTGTTGAGTTTAATGAACTTGATAGATATGATTATGAACTTAGTGATGAACTGTTAGTTAATACTGAAGAAGTTCTAAAGACATTTGAAGAAGCAATTGACAATTTAGGAATATCTACTAAAATTATAAAAATCAGACTAAAACATTTACCAAAAGCAGTTGGTCTTAAAATCAAAAATCTTAGAAGTGATAATCTAGGTCGTTTAGTGAATGTTGAAGGCATCATTAGACAAGCCTCCGAAGTAAGACCTGAAGTTACAAGAACTGAATGGGAGTGTATGAGGTGTCAGACTCGTGTACACATATTTCAAACTACTACTGAGATGAAAAAACCAATGGAATGTTCAGAATTTACATGTAGTAATAGAAAAGATTTTCAGATTGTCAACAAAGATTTTGGAGATGTTCAAAGGATTGTAATTGAAGAGAATCCAGAGAATTTAGATGGGAGTGAACAGCCATCAAGACTAAGCATTATTTTACGTCACGATCTTGTAGATCCAACTTTTAGAAAAAAGATAATGCCAGGGAACTTAATTTATGTTAATGGCATCTTAAAGGAGATGCCCATAGAGTCGAGTGAAAAGGGCAGAAAATATGATATTTTTTTAGATGCTAATTATTTAGAATCATTGTTTCAAGAATTTGAAGAGATTGAAATTAGTCAAGAGGACGAATCAATAATACAAAATATTGCTTCAAAGGATCCGTGGAAATCAATTGTAGGTTCAATTGCACCTAGTATTTACGGTCACGATAAAATTAAGGAAGCAGTTGCACTTCAAATGTTTGGGGGTATTAGAAAACAACATGCAGACAGTACATGGAGTAGGGGAGATATGCACGTTCTTTTAGTTGGTGATCCTGGTGCAGGAAAAAGTCAAATACTAAAGTATGTATCACACATTGCTCCAAAAAGTAGATATGTGAGTGGTAAAGGAGCCAGTGCGGTTGGTTTAACTGCCACAGTTGTTAAGGATGAATTTCTAAAAGGGTGGACTTTGGAAGCTGGCGCTATTGTTCTTGCTAATGGGGGTATTGTTTGTATTGACGAGATGGATAAAATTGGTAAAGATGATATTTTTGCACTTCACGAAGCTATGGAACAACAGAGTGTTACAGTGGCAAAAGCCAATATTTTTGCAACTCTTAGATCGGAGACGAGTGTACTAGCAGCAGCAAATCCTAAATTTGGTAGATTTGATTTATCAACCCCACTTGCAGAACAAATTTCCATGCCAGACACAATTTTAAGTAGATTTGATTTAATTTTTCCAGTAAAGGATATTCCAAATCCAGATATAGACGAAAAACTAGCAAGTCACATATTAGAACTTCACAAAGACTCAGAAAAAGGTAAACCACCCATTGATCCAAAAGACCTTAGAAAATATATTGCGTATGCTAAAAGAAATATTAACCCCAAGATTACAGATGACGCACTCCTTAAAATTAAAAATTTCTTTGTCGACTTAAGACGAAAATATGCAGATGGTACTACAGTTCCAATAAGCCCAAGACAATTAGAAGCCTTAGTTAGAATGACAGAAAGCTCGGCCCGACTTAGATTGAGTCGTGTTGCCACACCTGATGATGCTAAAAGGGCAATTGATCTCATGAAATATGCATTGTATCAATTAGCATATGATACAGAGACTGGTAAACTTGATATTGATAGAGTTGAATCATCCACTACGGCGAGTAAGAGAAGCAAGATTATGGTAGTTCTTGAAATCATCAGAGAACTTGAGCCCCAATTTGGAAAAGAAATTCCAAAGGCTAAGATTTTTGAAGAGGGTGAATCTCGAAAGATGAGTATGGATGAGATTGAAAAAGTCTTAGATGATTTGCGTGCAAAGGGCTATATCATTGAACCAAAACAAGGACATGTGGAGAGGGTTGAGTGAGTAGATGTAATTGGGCAAAAGGTATGGAAAAGTATCATGATACTGAGTGGGGAGTACCTTGTTATGATGACACAAAACTTTTTGAATTTATAATTTTAGAAGGTGCACAAGCAGGTCTTAGCTGGTCAACTATTCTAAAAAGAAGGGAAGGATACAGAAAAGCTTTCAGTGATTTTAATCCACTAAAAGTTTCAGAGTATGATGAGAATAAAGTCCAAGAACTACTACAAGACACAAATATAATTAGAAACAAGCTAAAAGTGAGAAGTGCCATAAACAACGCCAAGAGGTTTATTGAGGTTCAAAAAGAATTTGGGAGTTTTAGTAAGTATATGTGGGGTTTTGTTGGTGGAAAACCAATAGTTAATCATTTCAAAACGCTCGATGAACTTCCAGCAGTAACTGAAACCGCAGAGCGGTTTAGTAAAGATTTAAAAAAACGGGGTTTTAATTTTGTTGGTCCAACTATAATTTATGCACATATGCAAGCAGTTGGAATGGTTAATGACCACCTAGTTAGTTGTGAGCGACATAAGCTTATTCAAGAAGGTCAATAGAATCAACTATACCATCCCCATCTTCGTCAAATCCCTGAACCACAATATATCCCTTTTTTTGAACTTCCTCAAAGTACTTGCGGAGTCCTAAAATTGCAGCCCGAGTTCCAGAACCAGTACGTCCTGCAATCATCATTACTTTTTTACCAGGTGCTCTAGGGTTATCAGCCATGGCAACAAAGCCACACCAATCTTCAACATATTCTTTATTTGGACTAATTATTGCACGCTCAACAAATTTTACAGGGAAAAACTGGTTGTATTCTGCAGCCAAGGTATTTACTACAGGTCCACCTAAAATTACAAGGTTACCCGTTTTATCTTTTAGTTCAATATCAGTAAATACAAAGGGCCAAGGTACTGTACCCATTCTACCAAAAAATGAAGAAATTTCAGAAGCGAGATGTCCATCTCTTGCTCTTGCCCTATTAGGTCCATGGGGATCAGGGGAACCTACAATAATTTTAGTCTCAACCACACCACCCACAACAAAAGGTGGATAATCACTATACTCAATTACTTCACCCCCCTTAGCCTGCTTCATAATATATCCAAAAGCAGTAGCAGTTGGTGTAATTAATTTGGCCTTACCCCCCCTAAGCTGTCGCTCTTCAACCTCTTTAACAGCACCAGATTTTTTTAGAATTTTAATATGATAATAAATTTTTTGTTCAATCATCTTTAATTTTCTTGCAATCTCAACTGGATACATGGGTTGTTTATAGGTCATCTCAAGAATTTTTTCACGAATTGGGTGAGCCAAAGCTCTTAGTAAAAGGGGATTATCTGAAACCACAGCCCCATACATTTGAGAATTTTTTACTACTGCATCCATTCAAATATTATTTGGAGTGGTTTAAAAATCTTTTTTTACTACTCGTAATGGACCACATAGCATAACTTTAGCGCCTGCCACTATTACTTTGTGACTAGACAAAGGATTGCATTTTTGTATAGGAGTATAATGAGTTTTTACGCTCCCATTCCCGCAATTCTTGCCATTCAATTAGGATGGGGTGCTAAAGCAGTTGGTGCTATTGCAGCACTAACTTCACTTGGTAATTTACTGTCTAGTTATTTTTGGCCAAGGTATGCTGCAACCGCCCGAAGGGCTGGAGTTATAACACTTGGATTTTTAGGTATAATTTTAGGTGCAATTCTTTTGCAAAATCAAAATACTTTGATCCCCGCAGTAATTATTATGTCACTTGTGCCAGCCGCTACTTACTATTTTTTACTTGAAGGTGTAAGACGTCAAAAAGGGAATCTCTCAAAAAATGTAGCAAACTTTTATCAAAGTGAATCGGCAGGTATGCTCTTTGGTGCAATACTTGGAGCGGTGAGTAGTTATTTTTTACCCAACACCTATTTGTCTTTAGTTTTACTAGGTGTTGCAATTTTGAGTATTTTAATTAGTGTTAGCTCAATGAAGGATGTCAATTTAGGCCCATTACCAACAAGTGGTGTGGTTGAGGAAAGTTTAGTGACTCAAAAAAAGCTAAAGAAATTTGGATTACGCTACGTTGGTGAAGTTGGACTAACAAAAAAAATGTTACCATATCTTTTTATGAGTGGACTTTTTTCACTTTCATTTGCACTAGTTTACCCACAGTTACCTGTAATAGTTGAGACTGTATTTGGGAATGCCGCACTATTTTACAGCCTCTCTATACTCTCTCGAATTTTTGGTACACTCGCGTATAAAATTGCAGGAAACTTAAATCATAAATCTATTTGGGTTGGTTGGCCTGTACGATTAATTGCATCCCTGTTAGTTGCAGGTGCAATTTTCACAAAATGGTCACTTCTCGTCTTTTTCATCCTAGCAGGTTTTGGTTGGGCGTTCATTAAGACGTATTATGGTATTAAAAATTTGGAGAGTGGGGAAAAACTCACCAGTCTAAATTTGACTGTTCGATCATTATTTTATACCATAGGAAGTGCAATGAGCGGCTCAATACTAGAAATGTTTACATTTGTAGGTTCAGCATTAATTAGTACAGCAATTTTCTTAATTGCCCCATTATGGCTGTTTTGGGCACAAAAGAATTTAAAACAAGAAGCGTCAGTTAAGAGTTAAGGGCCTATAGCTCAGCCTGGTTGGAGCGCCGGTCTTATATGACCGCTTTCGGAATATGTCTAAAACGAACTAAGAAAGCCGGAAGTCCAGGGTTCAAATCCCTGTAGGCCCATTACAGGACTTTGTCCTTGTATCCTAAAGTGGCTCCAAGGGAGCCACAGTTTTGGGTCAAGGTTTTTTTGAAAAAGCTTGTTTATATTCCTAATTTTCTCCTTAAGTTTTTGTCAATCATATCGGGATTCCAAGGTGGATCAAAAGTAAGTTCAACCTCACATGTGTATCCTAA